>SYAK01000540.1 GCA_005788935.1 Pseudomonadota bacterium | reverse complement strand
CGCGCGTCGTCCGCGCTGGTCGCGTCGTGGGCTGGCGCGTCCTCGGCGTCCTCGGCGTCCCCGGAGGTCGCGGCGTCGGTGGGCAGGCCGTCCGGGGCCGACGCGTCGGCGGGCGCGGGTGACGCGCACAGGCTGGCCTCGCAGGTGAGGCCCGGGTCGCAGAGGCGCCCAGCCGCGCAAGGGCAGCCGTCAGTGCCCTCGGGGCACGGCTCGGTCGGCTCGGTCCCCCCGCAGGCGAGGGCCGTCGTCAGCGTCAGCGTCAGCCCAATCGCCTGCCAAAGCGCCGCCCCGGCCATGCGCGCCTCGTCCCTGTGCGCTCTCATCATCGCCTCCGTGTCCCATCGCGTCCGAGGATCGCAACGCTTCGACACATCGCGAGCCCTGTCCCCGCGAAGGTCCAACATTCATCTTAGCGCGGTTGGCCCTTTGCGCAAGCGCCCAAGTCACCACGGGTCGCGCCAGCGGCCGCCGAAGTATCCGTCGCGGGCGCCGCCGCCCCGAGCCCGCCACCTCGGCCAAGGCCGTCGCAGGTGTTGGTGCAGGCGCGGCCGCGCGTAACTCGAGGCGCATCAGTCGCGCGCGCGGCAGGGGCAGCCCTCGGCGTCAGCCGCGCCCGACCATGTCGGCTCTGCTGCCTCGGGCGCGTGGCTGTCGCTTGTCCCCACCGCGATGACCGCTGCGTCGCGGGCGGAGACGTCTCGAGGTACCACCTGCCCGACGCAGACGCCCGCCTCGCGGCGAGCACCGCATCACAGCGCTCGCGCTCGGGCCCGCACTGACTGCCGGCCCCCTCCACACAGCCCGTTCCTGTGCCCGTTCCTGGCAGGCGGGGAACGCCAGCAGCAGCGCGGGCGAGGCGGCCGACCAGACGTGGCGCCCAGGCTGCGTGCACGCTCTGCGAGGGTCCCGTTCCATCGTCTCCTGTCGAGTCGGACGCTCCAGCTCATCGCAGGCCATCGACTGTCGATTCGCCCTCGTGCATCGCGTGAAGCGCGCCGCCGTCAACGGCCGCCACAACCCTCTGTGCGACGTCCCGTTTCAGGCTGAAACATAGTGTTTCGGGTTATGAAACAAAACGTTTCAGACGAGGCGGCCGGCGGCCTTGTCCGAGGTTCGCCTGAACCTGCGACATCGACGCGCCAGAACCTCGCAACAGCCACGTCTCGAGGCGGAGAATCCCTGCGACAGAGCTTCGCGCAGAGACGGGCGTGGAAGCTTGAACCCCAGGCCATCGTGGATCTGTTCACGCGACGCCGACCTTGACGCTCTCGGGAGCTGGCGCTCAAGGGATCCGGTCCTCGCCAGACAGAGGCTCGCCGCCCCGGGGGCTCGTCACGCCCGGACGCCGCGGGGAGTCCCGCCAGAGGCCCCCGCGCAGGGTCGACCGTCACTCGTTGAGCTCGTTGCTCCAGAGGCAGCGATACGGTGCTGTCGTCACCGGGCTCGTGACGCCGCCGGCCTCGTTCGCGACGCCCTCGCAGACATAGGGCAGCGTCCAGGTGCAAGGCCCGTCGTTGAACACGTTTCGTCCGGCCCAGATGTGCCCGCAGTCCTCGTTGTTGCCAGCGTTGTCCGGCTGACCAGCGTCCCACGGGAGGTGGCCAGCGAGGCCGCCCCAGACGGAGGTCCAGGTCCCCTCGACCGCCGCGTCGCTGAGCCCGAGCCAGACGCTCCGGTCGCCCGACACGGCCCGGATCGTCGCGATGTCGCCGCTCAGCGGGACCGCGAGGTGGCCACCGCGCGCGACGCAGTCGGCCTCTGCGCTCGTCCACGTCAGCGCCGTGTTGAAGAAGGTGAAGGGGCGCGAACGGGTCAGCGCGACGCTCGCGTTGGCGACGCTGTCCCAGGCGGGCGCCGTGCCAGTCCAGCGGACGGTCATGACCTGGTCGTAGCGGGCCCAGTCCGAGGTCCAGCTCCACACGTTCGAGCCGTTCGGCAGCCCGCCGCGGATGAGCTCGGCGTACTCCGCGTGCGACATCAGGTGCCCCCCCCGCTGGTGGCAGGTCCTGATGGCCTCGCCGAGCTTCGCGGGCGTTCGGTCGAAGCGGTCGACCCAGAAGCGATGTCTCTGGCCGTTGGCCTCGACGGTCTTCTGGAAGCAGCCGCCGTTGCAGCTGTCCTCGCTCGGGCCGGCGTAGGTCGGGTCGAGCGGGTACCAGACGCACCGCCCGCGCTGGCTGCTGTCCCGCGGCGCCCAGGTGCTGTAGGTCGGGGAGGCGGCGCTAAAGGCCGGGTCGGCCTGCGCCCAGCGCACGACGGCGTTGTGGGTCGCCGCCGCCGCGATCGTCCCGAGCTCGGCGTCCGAGGTGTGGCTGTAGTCGCCGTTGTTGGGGCGCGGCAGCCCCGCCTGGATGAGCGCCGTCCAATCGGCGAGCGACGGGATGTGGCCGCCCGCGGCAAAGCAGCGGTCGAGGGTGGTGGCCCACGGCTCGAGCGCCGCGGACTCGGTGGTGGTCGATTTCAGGCGCGTGCGGCCGACGTCCACGAACTCGTTGGCGACGCTCCCCGCGTAGGCGCCGAGGTCGTCCTTCAGGCCCACACAGCGGAAGCGGGCCACGTGCACCTCGGCGTTCGGGTGCCATGACACGAAGGTGTCGTGGCTCCCGTCGAAGGCGGGCTGTGTCCCGCCCCAGCGCAGGATCGTGAACTGGAACCTGCTGCCGTCATACCCGCCGCGGTCCGAGGCCCAGAGCCAGACCTGACCGCTGTCGACCGCGCCGCCGTTCGGCAGCCCCGCCTGGATGAGCTCGGCGTAGGTGAGCGCGCGGGCGACGCGGGCGTTGTAGAAGGCGCACTCATGGACCGCGACCCACCACGGGACAGCTGGCCGGTCGAACTTGTCGGCGTGGTAGCGGCCGCCCTCGGAGGTGCTCGCGAAGCACTCGGCGCCGGGCGGCCCGTAGCACTTGTTGCCGTTGAAGGCCGGCGAGGTGTGGTTCGGCCAGACGCAGCGGTAGCGCTGCAGCTCGGTCGCGTTGGCGCTCGACGAGGAGGCGCCCGTGTCGAGGCGCACCATCATGTAGCGGGTGCCGGCGTAGAGCGGGGTGATCGACCAGTGCCAGCTCGTCTCGAGGCCGTCGCCGACGCCGCCCGCGCCGCTCGCGTGGTTGACGCGCGTCAGCTCCGTGATGGTCGGGAGGCGGCCGCCGTCCGCCGCGCAGGCCGCCTCGGCGTTGGCCCAGGTCGACTGGGGCCGCATCTGCCCGTCCCAGGCGTAGCCCCAGGCGTCGATGGCCTCGAAGCCGCGCGCCTTGCCGCCCGAGAGGCCGGAGGCGCGGAGATCGACGCAGCTCCAGCGGCCCGCCTGGAACTGGAGGGCCCGGAAGGCGCCGGCGCAGTCGGGGGGCGCGCTCGCGGTCGCAGCGCAGATCCACTGCCCGCCGATGCGGACAAGGCTCTGCCCGTCGGCGCAGGCGAAGTCGTCGACGGTCCGTCGGTTCGCGCAGATCCACGCGCCGCCGCTGCGGACGAGCTCCTGTCCGTCGGCGCAGGTGAGGTCATCGACGCTGCGCCCGCAGTTGCCCGAGGCGTCGCAGACGGGCTGGCCGCCCTGGGTGAACGATGGGGCGCTGACGCCGCTCGTGAGGCTGCCGCCCGCGAGGCCGTCGACCGACCTCGGCAGGCTGGTCTTCAGCGCGTAGGGCTCGAGGGCCGCGGCGAGGACCTGAGGCGTCACGAAGACCGCGAGGGCGGCGGCGAGCTCGCTGTGTGTCACGAGCTCGGCGAGCTCGGTCGCGAGGCGCGAGAGCGTCGCGTAGGCCGCGAGGTCGGCGGTCTTCGCGTAGGGGGCGAGGTCGGCGGTCTTCGCGTAGGGGGCGAGGTCGGCGGTCTTCGCGTAGGGGGCGAGGTCGGCGGTCTTCGCGTAGGGGGCGAGGTCGGCG
>SYAK01000539.1 GCA_005788935.1 Pseudomonadota bacterium | reverse complement strand
GGTTTGCGATCAGGTGCGGCCGCGGCCCGCCAATGCCGAGCCTGCGATGACCAGCCAGCCGGCGATCATCGCCGTGCCGCCGATGGGCGCGGACATCGGAAACAGCCGCGTGCCGGCATAGTGCCGCATCAGCAGATCGCCGCGGAAGTGCCCAGACTCGACCTCGCGCGCGAGCGAGCGCGAGGAGGCGGCGATGACCCGGGCCTCGAGCCCTCGCCCGTCGCGACCGGCCCCAGGGCCGCTGTGGACTTCGAGGGCGCGCAACAGGCGGGCCTGAACCTCAAGCGGCAGGTCACCGACCTCGTCGAGGAAGAGGGTGCCGCCAGCGGCCTCGCCGACCGCCCCACCCAAGCGGCCGCCCGAGGTACCGCCCCCGAAGAGCTCACGGTCGACGTGGTCGGGCGCCACAGCAGCACAGTCGAAGACGACGAAGGGGCGCGCAGACCGCTCGGACTCGGCGTGGAGCGTCTCGGCGACGAGCTCCTTGCCCGTCCCGGTCTCGCCCTCGACGAGCACCGCGACAGGCGTCGGGGCGACGCGCGTGACGAGCGCGAAGAGCTCGCGCATCGGCGCCGACCGCCCGACGAGCGGCCCAAGCCGGGCAGCCCGGGCGAGCTCGACCGCGACCCGCTCGGCGTCGAGCGCGAACCAGACGACCGCGTCGCCGAGCTCGAGGCGCGCCGTCTCGTCGAGCCAGGCGGTCTCGACGCGGACGCCGTCGACGGTCACGCCGTTCTTCGAGCCCAGATCGGTCAGCCGATAACCCCGACCGTCGTATTCGAGGCGGGCGTGGACGCGCGAGACCGTCGGGTGGTCGACGACGACGTCGCTGTCGGGGTTCGAGCCGATGAGGATCGCGCGGCTCTCGAAGGCGCGGGACGGGCCATCGCCGACGCGCAGCCGGAAGCGGCGGAAGTCGAGCTGCTCGAGGCTGCCAGCGGCCGCCCGCGTCGCCTCCCGTCCATCGCTCCGCGGCTCACCGGTCGTCTCACGCATGGCGGCATCCTAGCATGACCGGGCTGCCGCTGGCACGCGCTGGCACCGCACGCGGCGATATTCATCGAACATGCCATGCGCATCACCTTGCGTATCGGCGCGACCCGAGGTTGACCCGCCCGGCTGCGGCCGGCATTCTCGGGGTCTGACCACCTGACCGGGAGCGGACGGATGAAGAAGCGCGTGCTGTGCCCACTCGCCCCGGGCTTCGAGGAGCTCGAGGCCATCGCGACCATCGACCTGCTGCGCCGCGCTGGCGCGCAGGTCATCACCGCGAGCGTCGGCGCGGCGAACCCGATCCCGGGGAAGAACCGGGTGCGGGTGATGGCGGACATCGACCTCGCCGAGGCCCTCGACGAGTGGGGCGACGCCTTCGACCTCGTCGTCCTGCCAGGCGGTCCGGGCGTCGCGACCCTCGCCGAGAGCGCGCCGTTGCGTGCGCTGCTGGCCGCACGCATCGCGTCAGGTCGGCTCGTCGCCGCCATCTGTGCCGCCCCGACCCTGCTCGCGGCGGCCGGGCTGCCGACGACGACGCCCATCACCAGCTGGCCGGGGTCGCGCGAGGCGCTCGCGGCGTTCTCCGACTGGCGCGACGCACCCGTCGTGACGGCCCCGGGCGTCATCACCGGGCGCGGGCCCGGGACCTCGGTACCCTTCGCCCTCGCCCTTGTCGAGGCGCTCTTCGGGGCCCCCGCGGCCGCCGATCTCGCGCGCGAACTCGCCCTCTGAGCGTCACCCGCCGCCGGGAACCCGGCCCCTCGAGCCCCGGAGGCCTCCGTGCCGTCACGCCGCCCCACCCCGCTGTCCGCCTTCGTCGCCGTGGTCGCACTCGTCGCATGCGGCGGGGATGACGACCGCGACCGCGTGACGACGACCGACACCGCGGGGACAGACGCGGGGACAGACGACACCCTGGCAGCTCCCGACCTGGGAGCCGGTGAGGATACCGGCCCACAGCTGGCCCGCGGCTTCGGCGAGGCGTGCACCGAGAACCGCGAATGCGAGTCGGGCTACTGCGTGCCGTCCGCGAGCGGCCAGGTCTGCACCCGCGGCTGCACCCCGAGCTGCCCGGACGGCTGGATCTGCGGGCGGGTCCTCGACGCGGGCGTCGACGCGGCCCGGGTGTGCTTCCAGCGCGCGACGACCCTGTGCCAGCCGTGCATGGCGGACGCCGACTGCGCGGCGCTCTCCGCGGGTGTCGGGGCGCGCTGCCTCGCCTACGGGGACGCTGGCAGTTTTTGTGGCATGGCCTGTGATTCCGTAACCCCCGGCCCGGCTGGCGACCTGTGCGCGGATGACGCTGGGACCGCGGCGACCGAGGGGCAGTGCCGGGCGGCGGATGCTTGCAGTTGCAACGATGTGGGCCGCAGCCTAGGGCTCTTCACGAGCTGCCTCGCGCGCGGCGAGCTCGGCACCTGCGGCGGCACCCGCGGCTGTGGAGACGCAGGGCTCGAGGCGTGTTCGGCCACCCCGCCGGTCGCGGAGGTCTGCAACGGCGCCGACGATGACTGCGACGGGCGGATCGACGAGGACCTGCCGCTCGGCGACGCCTGCCCGTACGCGAACGAACACGGGACGTGCCCAGGCGTCATGGTCTGCTCGGGCGGCACCTTCCGCTGCGTTGGGACGCCCGCCGAGCCCGAGCGCTGCGACGGTCTCGACCAGGACTGCGACGGGAGCACCGACGAGGGCTTCTCCGACCTCGACGGTGACGCGGTCGCGGACTGCGTCGATCCCGACGAGGACGGCGACGGGACGCCCGACGCGGAGGACTGCGCTCCGCGCGACGCCGCCCGCGGCAAGGCGGCCACCGAGGCCTGCAACGGTCTCGACGACGACTGCGACGGCGCCATCGACGAGCCCGGCGCTTCTGGGTGCTCGGGCTTCCGCCCCGACGCGGACGGCGACGGCTTCGGCAGCGCGACCGCCGCGGCCCGCTGCCTCTGCGCCCCCGATCCGGACGGGGTCTGGGACGCCACCTCGGCCAACGACTGTGACGACCGGGCGCCCGGCGTCTTCCCTGGCGCCGCCGAGACCTGCAACGGGCGCGACGACGACTGCGACCAGGCGCGCGACGAGGGCGTCACAGCCCCCTGCGGTGGCTGCGCCAACGCCTGCCTGCTCGAGGCGGGGGTGTCGGCGACGCGCCTCTTCACGCTCGGGCCGCACGCGACGAACCTCGCCCTCGACCCGCTCGGCGCGCTCCAGCTCGGCGCGGGGCAGCTCGCGGGCAGCTTCCGCATGACGCTGTCGGGCTGGCCGCTCGGCGGGACCCGCTGGGAGGGGCTGTTTCTGACCGCGACGACCCCTGCTGGCACGACGCTCCGCGCCCGCTGGCGGACCTCCTCGGCGCTCGCGGCCCTGCCGTTTGCGGTCTGGAGCGACTTCGCGCCGCCGATGCCGCCCGCGAGCTCGCCGCTGTGGCTTGACGCCGACGGGGCCCACCTCGAGGTCGAGGTCGCGTTCGCGAGCACCTCGGTCGCGGTGACGCCGGTGCTCTCACGGGTCGGCCTGCTCTCCTCGAGCCGGCCGGAGTGACGGCACAGCATGTTTGAACCTGAAACATCCTGTTCCAACGGCTGAAACATATTGTTTCATCGCGGCGCCGCGGGCGGGCCGACGGGTCCACGAGACCCCGGCCATGGTGGCCGGGCGACGCGAGGTGCGGGCGCTCGGCACCGATGTTGCAGGGGGTTCCCCAACGTGGGCCCATGGCTCACGCCCCCGAGCGAGGAAGGACCCCATGGAAGCCATCGAACAGCGCCACTTCGACACCCGCCTGCAGGCCGCGGACGGGCTCGTCCTCGTCGACTTCTGGGCGGGCTGGTGCGGCCCCTGCCGCGCGGTGACGCCGATCCTCGAGCGGCTCGCCCCCGACTACGCGGGCAAGGTCGACTTCTGGAAGGTCGACGCCGACCAGAACCCGGCGCTCATGAGCGCGTTCGGGGTTCAGGCGCTTCCGACCGTCATCCTGCTGTCGCCGCGTCGCGACCGGCCTGGCGCCGAGGTGCTTGGCCACATCGTGGGCGCCCGCCCGCCCGAGGCTTACCGCGCCCTCATCGAGCGCGGGCTCGCCCCAGCCCAGCCAGGGCTTCTGTCGCGGCTGAAGGCGAGCCTCTTCGGCGGAGGGTCTCAGCCCTCGTAATGCGGGTCGCAGACGTCGAGGCAGCGGTCGATGATCGCGAAGGCCTCGCGCAGCTGCGCCTCGGTGATGCAGAGTGGCGGGTTGCAGGTGAAGTTGTTCCACCGCACGAAGGTGAAGAGCCCCGCCTCGTCGAAGGCCTTTGCGAGCTTGCCCATGGCCTCGCTCGTGCCGTTATACGGCGCCATCGGCTCGCCAGCCGCGTTCTTCTGCAGATCGACCATGCCGAAGAGGCCGATCGCACGGCCCTCCTTGACGCACGGGTGGCGGGCCTTGAGGCGCGCCATCTCGTCCTTCATGACCGCTTCCAGGCGGGCGGCGTTCGCGATCATGCCCTCCTCGAGCATGACCTGCAGGTTCGCCTCGGCGGCCGCGAGCAGCATCGGGTGCGAATTGTAGGTGAGGCCGCCGTAGAAGACGTTGTCCTGGAAGTGCTGGGCGATGCGATCGGTCAGGCCGACCGCGCCGAGCGGCAGGTAGGACGAGGTGAGGCCCTTGGCGACCGTCACGATGTCGGGGACGACGTTGAAGTGCTCGTAGGCGTAGAGCTTTCCAGTGCGCCCGAAGCCGGCCATGACCTCGTCGAAGATGAGGCAGATGCCGTGCTCGTCGCAAATGCGGCGGAGGCCTTCCATGTAGCCAGGTGGCGGGATGAGGACGCCGTTCGTGCCCGTCACCGTCTCGACCATGATCGCGGCGACGGACTTCGGGTTCTCGTACATGAGAACCTCTTCGAAATACTTGAGGTTCTCGCGGCAGCGGGTGGCCTCGTCGTCGCCGAAGCTGTAGTTGTAGGGGTGCGGGTCGAGGACGCGGATGATGCCTGGCGGGCCGGGCTCGTTGGCCCAGCGACGCGGGTCGCCGGTCAGGTTGACCGTGAGGTTCGTGCCGCCGTGGTAGGCGCGGTGTCGGACGACGATCTTCTGGCGGCCCGTGAAGAGCTTGGCCGCGCGGACAGCGTTCTCGTTCGCCTCGGCCCCGCCGAGCGTGAAGAAGAAGGTGTTGATGGGGCCAGGCGTCAGCTCGGCGAGCATCTTGCCAAGGCGCGCGCGGACCGCGGTCGCGACCTGCGGGTGCGCGAAGATGAGCTCGTCGGCCTGCGCCTTGATGGCGTCGCGGACCTTCGGGTGGTTGTGGCCGATGTTGACCGACATCAGCTGGCTGTTGAAGTCGATGTAGCGCTTGCCGTCGGTCGTCCAGAAGTGGATGCCGTCGGCGCGCGCGACCGCCATCGGATTGACGGCGCTCTGCTTCGCCCAGGTGTAGAGGGTGTGCTGCTTGCAGAGGTGGATGATCTCGTCGGACGTCATCGGTTCGGACATGCGGCTCGCTCCTCGGTCGGGTGCCGGATCGTAACGCAGCGGTATCGGCCTGTCCAAGCTTTGGCGCGCGGGCGACTCAGCGACGGACCTGCTGGAAGAGGAAGGTCCCCGCACCGCGCAGGTCGCGGGCGCGGGCGCTGTCTGGCTGGACGCGGAGCAGCCAGCGGGCGCGGGCGAAGCGGAAGGTGAAGGGCTGCATGAAGCGGCGGACCACGAGGCGCTCGAGCTTTTTCAGCTGTCCGAGGTCGTCGGTCCGGGCGCTGAGGGGGCCGAGGGCGAAGACGCCGCGCAGGCCGAGCGCTGGGGCGGCGACGCGCACGATGGCCGGCAACAGGTAGTCGCTGACGTCGTCGGGGCGGAAACCCTCGGCGGTCAGGGCGACGTCGGGGGCGTGGAGGAGCAGGCCGTCGTCGTCGGCCGCGAAGAGCCAGCCCCGGACCTCGGGCACGGCGCCTGGGGGCGCATCGGGCGGCAGGGGACGCTCGAAGGCGGAGAGCAGAAGGGTCACGTCGTCGCCGATCGACGCGACGTTGTACCAACGCTGGGCAAGCAGATAGGGCGGCAGGTTGCCGGCGCGGTGTTCGACGAAGCCGACGCCGTCGGCCTGCCAGCGCTCCGGGCCAGACGTCGGTGGCGGCGCGTCGGGCGCCTCGGGGGATGGCGCGGTCGCGTCCTCTCCTTCGCCCTCGGGCGGGCCAGCCCGGGCCCTCCAGCGGTCGGGCGCGGCGTCAACCTCGACGCCGAGCGCGCCGCGCGGCACGGGGATGGTCGTGACGTAGGTCGTGCCACCGAGGGCCACCCCGCCACCTGCGGGACGGAGCGCCTCCGCGAAGCCGCGGAGGTCGAGCGCCACCCGCAGGCCGTCCTCGGCGATGGTGAGCTCGGCACGCCCGACGCCGACGGTCAGGCGCGCCCCCTCGAAGCGCACCTCGAAGCGGTCGGTCCCGGCCTGCCAGGCGCCACGGTCCGCGGTCCTGGACCAGGCGAGGCTGCGTCCGTCCTCGTCCGTCAGCGCGAGCGAGAGCTCGGCCCGCCCGTCGGCGCCCGCGAGGTTCGTGACGCGGAACCGCAGGTAGACCGCCCCACCCCCGTCGAGCACCCCGCGGAGGACGAGCTGCTCGGAGAAGTCTCCATCGTCGCGGTTGCCGTCACGGCTCCAGGCCACGGTGAGATCGGCGTCGGTCAGGCGTTCGGCGGGCGCGGACGGCGCGAGCCCCGACGCGCAGCCCGCGGTGAGCGTCAGCGCGAGGGCGAGGGCGAGCCTCGCGCTCACGCGGAGGCCTCACGCCGGGCCGCAGCCCGACCGATCCAGTAATACCCAATGAACATCAGTATGTTGACCACATAGGCGGCGGTGATGCCGATGACCGCGACCCAGCCGATGCTCTGCAGGCCGCGGTTCTCGACCGCGATGAGCGAGGCGAAGCCGAGGACCGCGAGCAGCGAGCTGATGCCTGCCGCCTCGGCGGTCGCGATGAGGTTCGCGCGCAGCTGCGGCCCGCCCTCGCGCAGGCGATGCGCGAGGTGGGTGCCCGTGTCGATGCCGATGCCGAAGATCTGCGGCAACACGATGACGTTGAAGAGGTCGAGGTGGAGGTCGGCGAGCCCCATGACGCCGAGCATCAGCACGAAGCCCGCGGCGATCGGAGTCAGGATCATGACGAGCTCGCGCGGGCGGCGGTAGTCGACGAGGACCACGACGAGGACGGCGATGAGTCCGAAGAGCACCGCGAGCGGGCCCTCCTCGCGGACGACGCGGTAGGCCTCGGCCGATACGAAGTATGTTGCGGATGTGTGAAACGTTCGTGCAGGCAGCTGCTCGGCTGGCGCCCCGGGGAGGGAGGCTGGCAGGGACGCAGCTGGCAAATCGATCGTCCCGATCTCGTTCTGGATTCCAGCCGCGACGAGGGCGTTGGCCTTCGAGCCGCGGGCGTTCAGCAGCACGTAGCGGCCGTAGCGGCCGTGGGCGTCGGTGAAGCGCGCCTTGACCCAGTCGGGCAGCGCCTCGGGGGTGACGCCCGTCGGGGTCAGGTAGGGGCGCAGGCGGTCGGCGTCGGCCTTGGCGTCGCCTTCGAGCGCGGCGTACTTGTTGTCGAGCTTGCGCTTGATTTCGGCCACGACGGCGAGTTTTTCCGGCTGCTGGTCGGGGACGAAGGTGAAGACCGAGACGACGTCGTCGAGGACGGGGAAGCGGTCGCGGTGGGCGTCGAGCCAGCGGTGCAGGCGGCGGGTCTCGGCGAGGTTCTCGGTGATGACGAGGGCGGGGCTCGCGCCGCGCTTCTCGACCTCCTTGTACCGGGTCTTGAGCGCGTGCTCGGCCCCGCCCTCGGCGACGCGGAACTTGCCCATGTCGGCGTCGAAGGTCACGTCGAGGGCGGTCGCGGTGAGGGCGCCTGTCGCGCCGAGGACGAGCGTCACGAGGCCCCAGCCGAGCAGCGGGTGGCGCTGGCCCGGTGCGGCCTCGACTGCGGCTCCCGAGGGGACGTGAGGCGGGGCGACGCGCTCGGGGCGGACCTTGTCGAGCGCGGCCGCGAAGACCGGGTGGACGAGGTAGAAGGCGACGAGGGCCAGCACGACGCCCGCCCCCGCGATGAGGCCGAGCTGCGAGAAGCCGCGGAAGTCGAAGACCATGAGCGCCCAGAGCGTGACCGCGGTCGTCAGCATCGCGTTGAAGACCGGCCGCGCGAGCCCGACGAGGCCCTCTGCGCGCGCCTCGGCGAGGGTCTTGCCCGGACCGTGCTCCTCGCGGATGCGGCTGAGCCCGTGGATGGCGTAGTCGACGCCGAGGCCGTTGAGGATGGCGACGATGACGGACGTGACGAGATTCAGGTAGCCGACGGTCACGGCCGCGAAGGCGAGGGTCCAGACGTTGGCGACGACGAGGACGAGGGCGACGGCGAAGACGGCGCGGACGCGGCGGAAGTGGGCGATGACGACGCCGATGATGAAGGCGAGCGACCAGAGGCCCGACGTGACCGCGTCGTCCTTGATCTGCTTCACGGCGGCCGTGAACTGGCTGTAGTCGCCGTCCATGACCCAGGTGAGGCCGCGGTCGGGGTGGCGCGCACGTTGGGCCTCGAGGACCTCGAGGATCGCGGCGTTCAGCGCGCGGGTCCGCTCGGCGTCGGCGGGCTTGAAGGTCGGGAAGGCCTTGACGGCGAGGACCTGGCCGTCGGCGGTCTCGAGGAACGGTCCGAAGTTCTGGAGCCCGTGTTCGCGTTTGATTTCATCCAGATCTGGCAGGCGATCGGCCTTGGATGCCGGGGCCTTCGGGGCGGGCTCCTCGTCGAAATCGTCGAGGCCGAGGTCGGATTTCACGGCCTTGCCGATGGCCTCGGATACGCGGGTCTCGAGCTTCGCGAGCTCGTCGAGCGGCAGATAGAGCAAGGCCTCGCGCTCAAAGAAGGCGACGTCGCGCTCGAACTCGACGCGGGCCACGTCCACCCTGCGGGCGGTGAGGGCGTCGGCGACGGCGCGGCCAACGGTGCGGTTCAGCGCGGGGTCGGGGCTGCCGATGAGGACGCGCAGCTCGCTCGTGTTGCCGAGCGTCTCGCGCGTCTGACGGGCGAGCTGGACGGCGGGCGTGTCCTCGGGGAAGAGGTCCTCGAGATCCCCTCGGACCCTGAGGCCGCTCGCGACGACGGCGAGGCCGGCTGTCAGCGCGGCGTAGAGGGCGAGGAGCCGCCAGGGATGCCGCTCGGCGAGGGCGAGATAGCGCCGGTAATGCCCCTCGAACCAGTTGCCCATGGCCCCCACCCTCTGGCAAGGCCCGCGGTCCTCGGATACGGTCCGTCGAGTCGACGGGGCGCGGGCACCTCGCGGCCTTGACCGCGACGGCATCATACCGGGTTGGCGGCGCGATGAAAGAAAACAGGAGACCGAACCCCATGCACCGAGACGCCGATCCCATGACACCGAGCCCCGCGAGGTGCGTGATCCTCGCGGCCCTGCTGACCGTCACAGCGTGCGGGGACAGCGGCCGGGACGATCCCGCAACAGATGCCGCAGATTCCGCGGATGCCCCTGTTATACCTGATGATTCGTCAAACACGGAAGTGACCGATGTGCCACCGCCCTCGGGCGGGCTCGTCATCAACGAGGTGGCGCCCGCCGGGCTCGGCGGCTCGGAAGACCCTGCGAACCCCGGGACGCCTCCGGACTGGCTCGAGATCGCGAACCCGACGGGCGCGCCGGTGTCGCTCGACGGCTGGCAGCTGACCGACTCGGACCCGACCCACGTCTTCACCTTCCCGGCTGGCAGCGTCATCGCGGCAGGCGGCTGGCGCGTCGTCGCCGAGGGGACGGGCGGGCTCGACTTCGGGCTCGGGGCGAGCGATGGCGTGCGGCTCCTGGCACCCGACGGGACGGTCGTCGACACGGTCGACTGGACGGCCGACAGCCTGCCGCGCAACGCCAACCTCGGGCGCCTGCCAGACATGACGGGCGCCTTCCAGGCGGTCTTCGTGGGAACCCCGGGTTCGGCGAACCAGCCGAACCCGGAGACGACCTGCGGCGACGGGGTCGTCGAGGGCGCAGAGCGCTGCGAAACGGGCGTGGAACCAGCGATCGGCTGCGAGGATCGGGGCTTCGGCGGGGGGAGTCCAGCCTGCGGGGCGGACTGCGCGGCGCTCGACTACGCAAGCTGCAACGCGCGGGCCGCCGGGCTGGTCATCAACGAGCTGACGTCGACGGGCGACGACCGGGTCGAGTTGCTGAATGGCGGCGAGGCCGAGGCGGCGCTCGGCGGGCTGACGCTGACCGACGCGGGCGGGGGGACCTTCACGTTTGCCGACGGCGAGGTGCTGGCCCCGGGAGCTCGACGCGTGCTGGTCCGCGACGTCGACCACACCTTCGGGCTCGGCGACAGCGACGGCCTGACGCTGGCCTCCGCGGACGGGACGGTCCTCGATCGCGTCCGCTGGGGCTCGGGCGAGGCGGTCGTCAGCCTCTGCCGGCGCCCCGACGGCGTCGGCGGCTTCGCCTCCTGCCCGTCGGCGTCGTTTGGCGATCCGAACTTCTGAGATGGCTGGCTGGATCGCACCTGGAGACGCGCATCGCGGAAGGGGGGCGATTGAGGCGGCGGCAGGAGGCGGCCGACGACGCTTGACGGACGTTCGCGATTGCGCCAGTCATGATTGAGCGGCTCAAGAACGTTCTGCGCCGCGGTGCTGTCGGTCGGAACGACATGATTCATGACACCAAGGGTACTTCGATGCGGAACGCGTGGGTTCGGGGGGTGACGGTCGGTGTCCTGGCGGGGCTCGCAGGCGCGGCAGAGGCCCGTCCACCCGAGCGCGTCGCGAGCGGGCTCTGGCCGACCCCGGTGGCGCCAGCCCCCGAGACGCCGAAGCCTGAGCCAGCGCCAGCCCCAGCGCCCGTGGCACGGCCTGCACCCGTCCCGCGGCCCGCGCCGACGCGCACGCCAGCGGCTCCCCGTCAGGCCGTCCCCGCTCCAGCGAGGGGCACCGACGCAGGCCCGGCGCGCCGCAGCCTGTTCATCGGCGTCGAGCGGCTCTTCGGAGCCTCGCGCGCCGACTGGGCGAACGACCGGTCCGAGGGCTTCTACGCGTCGGAGCGGACCGTCTCCGGCCTCGCGGTCGTCGGCCTCGACCAGCCTCTGCGGGTCGGCCTCGACCTCGCCCTCGGCCCACACGCCACCCTCGGCGGCATCATCGGGTTCGGGACGCGGACCCAGGCGAACGAAGTCAATGGCCTGCGTGAGGCGCGTCCGGAGACCATGACGTCCCTCGTCGTCGGCGCGCGCGCAGGCCTCATGCTGCCGGCTGGCTCGGTGGTCGAGCTTTGGCTGCGCTTCGGGTTCAGCCATGTCCGGCTGACGGAGGAGTCGGAGTCCGAGGTCGAACGCTACCAGGAGCGCCTCGCTGTCACGGACCTGAACGTGGAGGCGACGCTGCTGCTGAAGCCAGCGCCGGGCTGGGCGATCACCCTTGGCGCCTACCTCGACAAGAGCCTCTCGGGCGAGCTGCGGTACCTCAACGACGACTTCCGGGACGACCGTGCCGACGCCATCGCCACGACCGACCTCGACAGGACGGGGTACGGGGCGGCGCTCGGGCTGGTCACCTGGCTTTGACTCGACCGCAGACCCCACCTCAGGATGCAGGGTCTCCGAAGGCTTGCGTCAGCGAGACGGGGGCAGCCGGCCAAGGACTGGAGCCTCGGCGGTGAGGCCTGGCCTGGCCCTTGCGGAGGCCCCTCGGGTGGCTTCGCGCAGCGCGACGGCGGGCCACGTCCGAAAGCGCCTCGCAGGCGAGATCGACGAGCGGGTGCGGGCTGCGGGCGCGAGCGTCATCTCGTCGTGCTGGCGCGGCCCGAGCGGGGCCATGGTCGACTCAGGGGTTCGGCGGGCGGACGAGGCGGGCGGGGATCGTCTGGACCTTCAGCGCGAGGCTGACCGACTCGGGCTCGCCGTCGTGGTCGAGGTCGATGTCGCTCGTGACCAGCACGTCGAGGAGCGGCGCGACAGAGGCGGGATCAAGCCCACCGAGGTCGGATGGGCGAAGCGAGAGCAGCGCCTGCATGAGCTGCGCCTTCGGGATGGCGCCGCCGAGGACTCCATCGATCGACACGATGGTCTGGCCATCTGGCGTGAAGCGGAGCCCGCCCTCGAAGCGCGCCGCGGCGACGGTCAGGCCGAGCATGGAGCCGCCCGCGAGCGGCAGCGCCATGCGGATGACGGCGTCTGGCCCGCCCGCCACGATCTTGTCGCTCAGGACACGGGCGGCAGGCAGCTCGAAGGTGGGGTCGCAGCGGGCGTCGAAGCTGATCTGGGACAGGTGGTAGTCACAGACCTCGCTGATGGTCGCGGGAGCGGCGGGTCCGCCCGTGTAGTCGCAGGCCCACATGGCGTCGGTCAGCATCCCCTCGTGGAGGCGGAGGGCAAAGGGCGCGTCCGTGCCGCTCCAGTCCGAGTAGTCGATGAGCCACATCACGAGGCCGTCATCGAGCGCGCCCTGCACCTGATCGCCCAGGATCGGCGCGAGCGGGCCGAGCGCGTTGTCGACGCCCGCGCCACAGCTGTCGGCGGGGGCGCAGGTGGCCGGGTCGTCGTCGATGTCGAGGCCCGAACCGAGCATCCCGTCGGCTGGGACGACGAGACGGATGACCTTGTTGGCGGCGTCTGTCGGCTTCGTGTCGCAGGGACGGCAGGCCGCCGTCTTGCCGCCGAAGCACAGGCCAGCGACGCACTGGTCCTCGGCCGTGCAGGCGAAGCCGTCGTCGCAAGCGGCCGGGACGCAGGTGACGCCCTCGCAGACAGGCAGCAGGAACTGCGTGACGCAGCCGCCTCGCACAGGGTCGCAGCGCTCTGCGGTGCAGGCGTTGCCGTCGTCGCAGTCGACTGGCGTGGCGCCGAGGCACGCGCCCGACGCGTCACAGGTCTCGCCCTCGGTGCACGGGTCACCATCGTCGCAGGCGCCGATCACCGGCGTGTTCGTGCAGGCGCCCGTGGCGGCGTCACAGCGGTCGTCGGTGCAGACCTTGCCGTCGTCGCAGGCGGGGCGCGCACGGCAGCCTGCGGAGGCCTCGCAGAAGTCGGTCGTGCAGGGGTCGCCGTCGTCGCAGGCGCGCGCGCCTCCGCCCACACAGACCCCGGCATCGCACGCGTCTGATACCGTGCAAGAATCACCATCATCGCACGGACCCGCGACGACCGCCGCGACACAGCCCGCGGTCGGATCGCAGACGCTGCCGACGCACGGGTCGGGGTCGGTGTCCGGGCAGGCCCGCGACGGGCCGGCTTCGCAGGCACCTGCGCGGCAAGTGTCCCCGTTCGTGCAGGCGTCACCGTCGTCGCACGTCTCACCGTCGCTGGTGATGGTCGTCAGCGGGCCCGCCTCCCCAAGGACGCAGCGGGCGCATCCGCCCGAGACCGGCGCGCCGTCCGCTGGGACGCAGGTGCCGTCGAGGACGCAGAACGCGCCCATGACGACGTGGACGCAGGCCCCGCCAGGCGTCGCGGAGTCGCAGCGGTCGGTCGTGCAGGCGAGGCCGTCATCGCAGGCCCTCGGTGTGCCAGCACAACCGCCGCCCGCGTCGCAGCGGTCACCGTCGGTGCACGGATCGCCGTCGTCGCAGGCTGCCCCGGTCTCGCAGCGCGGGGCCTCGGTCGGGCCGTCGCCACAGGCTGCGCTCGCCGCCATCGCGAGCCCGAACAAGAATCTTTCCTGGGTCTTGACCACGCGGCGCGTGTCCATGCCGATCTTCCTTGTGTTCCTTATGTCGCTCATGAGCGCTGATGTCGCTCATTTCGCGCGCGAGTCGCAGCGTTGGGCACGCGAGCGCCCGGACTTTGACGCCAGGCCCGGGACGCGCGATGTCTGACGTCACGATGTCGTCGCCGTCGCGTCCGCCTCGAGCTCCGAGCCTACCCCCTGCGCCGCGTCCGCGGCAAGGGGCGGCCGTGACCGCGCTGCGGGCGGTCCTGCTGGTCCTCGCGGCGATGATCGGGGCCTGCGAGGGCGCCGCCGAGCCCGCAGAGCTGCCCGTCCTCGCCCGCGCCCTCGCCCCGCTGCCGCGGCCCCACGACGTCCGGCCACCAGCGCTGTCGGAGGCCCCGACCGAGCCGACCCCATGGCAACCCCCGCTGGCCGGACTCACCCGCGGGACGCCCGCCGCAACCGACTGGGCGGGCCCGTGCTCCCGCGGCCCGACGCATGGCGGGGCCCTCACGGGCGGCGCCACGATGCCCGACCGGGGCGAGGGGTTCGCCCTGCTGCCGCAGACCGTCCGGCGTGACGCCCGCCACGGCCACCCGACGCTGGTCGCGGCGATCCTGCGGGCTGCGCGGCGCATCCACGCCCTCCACCCGGGCTCGACGTTGCATGTCGGCGACCTGTCCACCATGCACGGCGGCAACTTCGGCCCGCACCGGAGCCACACGAACGGGCGCGACGTGGACCTCGCCTTCTATCTCGCCAGCCCGGCGGGCGAGCCTGACGACCTGCCGCGCATGGTGCCGATCGGTCCGGATGGCGCAGCACCCGACGGGAGGCGCTTCGACGCAGCGCGCAACTGGGCCCTCGTGGCGTTGCTTCTTCAGGACCCTGGGGTCCAGGTGCAGTGGGTCTTCGTCGCCGCGCCTTTGCGCGCGTCGCTGCTCGCGGAGGCCGCGCGCGGCGACCCCGCCCTCGCCGAGCGGGCCGAGCGGGTTCTGTTGCAGCCACGGGACTCGAGCCCCCACGCCGACCACTTCCACATCCGCATCTACTGCGCCCGGGGCGACCGCCTCGGCGGATGCGTCGACGCCCCCCCGTTTCACCCGTGGGTCGACGATCACCGCGACGCACTCTCGGGCTGGCTCGCGTCGGTCGAGCCCTTCCTCGCCCTGCCCGGGACAGCCGAGTTCCGGTACGCCGTGACGCGCATCGCCGAGGGCCAGATCAGCACCGCCCTGCCGCTGCTCGTGGCGCTGCCCCCACCACCCGACCGAGCCGACGCCCTGCTCGTCAGCGACGCGATCGCGCATCTGCGCGGACAGGTCTCGCGCCCCGCGTGGTCGCGGCTCCGGCCCGAGGACGCGCCGCCGTGAGGCGGACTCGCCGAAAGCGCCACGAAACGCCTTTCAATGCATTGAACACGCATAATTGTGTGCGCGCTGGCAAGTCGCGCGAAATGTCCTACGATGCGTCCTCGATCACCGGGGCGCCCGAGGAGGCCCGATGTACGGTTGGCTGTCACTCGAGCCGACGGCTCCGCACGCGGGGCGACATGGGCTCGCCGCGGCCCGCTGCGGCCTCTGCGGGCACTTCGGGGCTGCGTTCTCGACGCGGTCCCGGATGCTCGCGTCGACCGATCCGAGCCTC
The DNA here is from genome assembly GCA_005788935.1 of Pseudomonadota bacterium. The sequence continues at coordinate 6,170 of SYAK01000539.1, read as the reverse complement.
CTCCTGCTGCTCGTCGATGCGCTGTCGGTGAGCCCGCTGCCGCGGACGCGCGTCCGTTGCCCGCTGACGCTGATGGCCGCGACACGCGCGGCGGTCGACCCGACCTCGGCGTCTGTCGAGGCCGTCGCCGCCCTGCAGCTCGTGCTCGCGGGTGAGAAGCTGCTCGACGACCAGCTCGACCGCGAGGGGCTGCTCGCGCGCGTCGCCGCCCGCCTCGTGGCCTCCGACGTGGCGACGGCGGTGGCCACCCTCGAGGCCCGGAACTTCCCGGTCGCGGCCCTGCGCGAGGCGTTGCGGGGGCAGAGCGCCGTCGAGGCCGACCCGCGCGCCGATCTCGACGCCCTCGCCGCCCCGACAGGCCGCGGGCTTGGCCGCATCGCGGGCTGGCTCGGGGCCGAGCTCGATCTGCCCGCCGCCGACGTGGCGCGTTGCGCGACCTTTGGCGACACACTCGGGCGCGTCATCTACGTCATTGATGCCCTTCACGACCTGCCCCGCGACTTGGCGCGCGGTCGCTTCAACCCGATCCACGCGACGCTTGGCCACGGCTCGCCCCGACGGGCCCGCTTCCTCGCGGACTGGGTCGAGGCCCTGCTCGGGCGCCATGCCGAGGCCTTCGCCGCGCTGCCGCTCGTCCGCCACGCCGAGGTCCTCGCAGGTTCGCTCGTCGCCGGGCCGACCCGCCGGGCCCACGAGGGGCTCGCGTCCCTGCCCCAGTCCCGGAGCGCCACGCCATGCCTGAACGCCAGCCTCTGACCGAGATCCACGGCCGCCTGCTGACCGCGCTGAAGGAGCTCGGCGGGACAGGCACCGTCGGGGACCTCGTCCAGCGCGCGCAACTCGCCGAGAGCGCGGTCCGGGAGCACATCCTCGCGGCGCTCTCGCATGTCGGCGGCCACGTCGCTGTCGATGCCCACGGGCAGCTCCGCTACGCGGTCGACCGCACTCGGGACGTCCCGCGCTTCGCCCCCGCCTGGCCCATCCGCCTGCTGCAGGTCCTCGCGGCGGCCTTCCGCGTCGCCTTCTTCGCGGCCCTGTCGCTGATGCTCGTCGTCTACTTCGTCATCTACCTCGTGCTGATCGTGGTCCTGCTCGTCCTCGGGCTCGTCGCGGCGGCCCAGGGAGGCGACTGTGACTGCAACGGCTGCGACTGCAACGGCTGCGATGGCTGCGGCGGCTGCGGCGGCTGCGGCGGAGGTGGCGGATGTGACGCCTGCTGCCCGGATAGCGCGAGCTGCAACAAGGCGGGTGACACGCTGCACGCGAAGACCGCTGGCCGCCGCGCCCCCGACAAGGTGAAGGCGCGCGTGGCGCTCCGCGACGTTCAGCGCGAACGCCGCGCCGTGCGGGTCGCCGCGGCCGACAAGCGGGCCCGCGCGCGCCGTGCGCGTCTCCGCGACGCCCTGGCCAGCATCCGGCAGCGCGGGCGTGCCTCCGACGTGGACGGCCTCGACTTCCCGCTCGAGGACGAGGTCATCACGGTCAACCCGCCGTTTTTCCGTGCCGTCCGCGACTTCGTCTTCGGCCCGCTCAGACCCGCCGTGTCCGAGGCGGCGGAGCGCGAGAACCTCGTCGGCTTCCTGCGCGACCACGGCGGCCGCGTCACTGCGACCGACGCGGCCCTCGTGACCGGCCTCACGCGCGCCGACGCGGACCGCCTGCTGCTCGAGCTCGCGGTGACGCTCGGAGGCGACGTCGAGGTCACCGAGGCGGGCGTCATCCTGTACGTGTTTGATGACTTTATCGTGTCGGCGGGCGCAGATCTGAACGAGCTCGACTGGCTCACGTCCTGCCCGGGCGGGCACGTCACCGTGCAAGCCTTCGCCACCGCCCGCGGACTCTCGACCGCCCATGCCCTGAGCCGCCTCGAACAGCTGCGCGAGGTCTCGGGGGCGACGCTCGAGGCGGGTGGCGAGAGGACCGTCTTCATCTTCGACGCCGCGGCGCGACGCCGCCTCGCGGAAGTGGGTGTCGCGTACAAGGCCATGCGCGACTACCACTTCTGCTGGGAGCGCCTTGAACATTCCCCCGCCGTCATCGGCGTCCCGGTGGGCAAGCGCGGCTGGATCTGGGGCTTCAACACGCTCAACCTGTGCGTCTCGGCCGGCCTCCTCGCGTGGTACGCGGACGGCGCGCGCCTCGTCGGCGAGGCCATCCCGGCCGTCTCCTTCGAGCTCGAGCTGCTGCTGCTCGGTGCCGTGCCCGCGGGCCTGTCCCTCGCCGTCTTCGGCATCCCGCTCATCCGCGCCATCGTCGAGCTGGCCCGCGATTTCAGCCGTCGCCGCCGCAACACGCGGCGCCTCCTGCTGCTCGCCCTCGCGGAGCGCCTGATGACAGGCCCGTCGGTCACGTCCGAGGACCTCACCGCAGACCTCGGACTCGGGGAGACCGCCCGCGGCGCGGTCGAGACGTGGCTCGCGCGCCTCGGCGCCGAGTTCGACGCGACCCTCGACCCGACCGACGCTGGCGCCCTCGACTTCAGCCTCGCCCACCGCGAGGTCACAGCGGTCGAGCTGCACGCGGCGTCCTTCCGCGACGCGCGCCGCGGCCTTCAGCCGATCGTCTACGACACCGCCCGCCCCGACGACCTGCCTGACGCCTGACCTCGGCGCGCCGATGTCCCTTGCCTCCCAGGCCCCGCCTGCCTATCTTCGGCCGCTGGAGGTCCCCTCATGTCCGTCCGCTCCGTCGCGTCTGCCGCCCTCGCCCTCGTCGCCGTCGCGTGCGGAGACAGCGCCTCACCGACGCAGACCCCGACCGAGGATGGCGCGCCAACCCCCGACGCGCTCGCCGACGCAACCCCGGAAGACACCTCGGCCCCGCTGTCGGACATCAACCTGTCGCTGCCAGACACCGCCTCCGCCGACAAGTTCCTGCGCCACGGCGCCAAGGCCTGGGTCGGGCACGTGACCGACGGCGACACGCTGACCGTCTGGATCGGGGACACGGCGCCATCGCGCTACATCGTGCGCATGGTCGGGCTCGCGGCCCCCGAGTGCTTCAAGGAGATCCGCCAGACCCCCGACGGCAACGGCCAGTCCTGTGTCCGCGACGACGAGCTCGACGGCCTCGCCGCCTTCGAGGCCTTGCGCGACCTCCTCGAGAACCAGCGGGTGACGCTCACCTGCGAGGCGGGCCCGGGCGAGCTGTGCCCGACCGACCCATTCGGACGCTCGCTCGCCTATGTCGAAATCGACGGCAAGGACGCCGCGACCGAGATGGCCCGGGCTGGCCATGGCTTCAGCTACGTCGTCTTCCCGTCGTCGAAGCGGGCCGCCATCTGCGCTGCGGTCTACGCCGCGCGCTCGGCGAAGGTCGGGATGTGGGCCCTCGGCACCGAGCAGCAGGTGCTCGCGGGCATGAACGATGATACGCGCAGCTGGTACTGGGGCATGCACCAGAGCCGCTGCGACGCGGCGCTCCGGCGCTGAGACGCGCCCGGGGAGATACTTGGAGTTCAAATGACTTCGGCACCGACCGCGGAGGCGCTCAAGGCGCTCTTCGACGCCATCCGCGAAGCAGCTCCGCCCGCCGAGTGGTCGACGGGCGTCTCGCTCGCGCGCGACGGCAAGGTCCTCATCGAGGAGGAGGCGCACGACGAGGTGACGCTGCGGGTCCTGCTCGGCTCGCGGGTGCGGTCGCCCGAGGTGACGCTCTACCCCGAGGACGCGGACTGGCAATGCGACTGTGGCACCCGGGTCCGGGCCTGCGCCCACGTCGCAGCCGGCGTCCTCGCGCTGCGCCAGGGCGTCACGACCGAGGCAGCGCCCACGACAGCCCCGGCCGTGAAGTCCGCGAGCCCCGCGCAGAGCGCGAGCCCCAAGCCCCAGCCCGCCCGGCGCCGCGAGCTTGCCCACGCCCGGCTCGGCTACCGCTTCACGACCTCGGGCGACCTCCTGTGCTTCGCGCGCGTCCTGCTGCGCGTCGACCCCGACGGCCGGCCGCCACGCGAGGTCCCTTTCCGCGACAGCGTCGCGAGCTTCCGCGACCCGGATCTGTCGCTGCTGACGGGGTCTGTCGACCTCGAGGTCGAGCGCGCGGTCGGGACCTGGCGCGAGGGGCGCGTTCCGACCGCCGAGGTACCGCGGCTGCTCGTGGCGCTCGACGGCCACGGCGGCGTGACGCTCGACGGGCGGCCTGTCACGGTCTCGGGCAAGGCGGTCCTGCCGCAGCTGCGGGTCGAGGACGCGGGACGCAACTATCTCGCGGAGCTCGTCGCCGACCGCAACATCCGGTTCCGCTTCCGGAACGGGGCCGCGCTGATGGCGACCGCCGAAGGCCCGACAGGGCGTGAGCCACGCCCGATGACAGGCCGAGGCGGAGGCCCCGGACCCGAGACAGCACCGCTCGCGCTGCGCCCGATCGACGACGAGGCCGGCCTCGAGCAGGGCCTGCGCCGCGAGCTGACCCGCGGCAAGGCCTTTGACGCCGCGACGGTCCCACAGCTCGTCGAGCTCGTCGCGCGCCTCGAGAAGCGCCTGCCGCTCGATCTGCGCACGAAGCGCCTGCCGAAGTTCTCCGACACGGCCCCGCGCCTGCTCGTCCGAGCCGACGCAGAGGGCGGGACGCTCGCGGTCCTCGCGACGGTCGTGTACGGTGATCCGCCCTTTGCCCGCATCGACCGCGGGCGCCTCGTCCAGCTTGGCGACAGCAACGAGCTGCCGATCCGCGACGGAGCCGCCGAGCGCCGCCTCGAGCAGCGGCTGATGACCACGCTCGGCCTCGAGCCGGGTCGGAAGACGGTCTTTACAGGCATGGATGCCGTGACGTTCGCGGCCCGCCTCCGGAACTTCGAGACCGACGGCGGCACCACCGACGGGACCACCCCGGCGGCACGCGGCGGCCTGACGCTCGAGGGCGACGGGGCGCGCCGATTCGCGCTCGTGGCGCCCGTCGAAGGGCACGTGACCTTCGGTGACGACGGGGCCGTCGATCTCAGCTTCGCCTCGGGCGACCGGACAGCCGACCCGCGCGCCGTGCTCGAGGCCTGGCGCAGCGGCTGGGGGTTGGCACCTGTCGGCGACGACGGCTGGGCCCCGCTGCCCGCCGACTGGCTCGCGCGCTTCGGCCCGGCGCTGCTCGGGCTCCTCGACGCCAAGGCCCTCGACGGCGACGCGAAACCACCTCCGACCTCGGCGCTCGCGGACATGGTGGCGCTCGCAGACGCCCTCGAGGCCCCGCTGCCGCCGCGCTTCGACCGCCTGCGCGGCCTCGTCGACGCCTTCACCGAGCTGCCCCGCCGCGACCTGCCCGACGGCGTCACGGCGACCCTGCGGCCCTACCAGCAGGCGGGCTACGACTGGCTGGAGTTCCATCGCGAGGCGGGGATGGGGGCCTTGCTCGCAGACGACATGGGGCTTGGCAAGACGCTGCAGGCGCTCGTCGCGGCGCGCGGCCGGACGCTTGTCGTGGCGCCGACCTCGGTCATGCCGAACTGGGTCCGCGAGGCGTCGCGCTTCCGCCCGAACCTGAAGGTCGCGACCTACCACGGGCCCGACCGGGCCCTTGAGGCCAGCGCGGACCTCACCGTCACGACGTGGGCCATCCTGCGGCTCGACGCGGAGTTCCTCGCCACCATCGCGTGGGACACGGTCATCCTCGACGAGTCGCAGACGATGAAGAACCCGGAGTCGCAGGTGGCGCAGGCTGCGTGGCGCCTGAAGGCCGGCTTCCGCATCGCCCTGACCGGCACCCCGCTCGAGAACCGCCTCGAGGACCTGTGGTCGCAGATGCGCTTCGTCGAGCCCGGGCTGCTCGGCGACCTGAGAGGCTTCAAGTCCCACTTCGCCGAGCCGATCGCGAGCGGCGACCCGGTCATGGCGGCGCGCCTGCGGGCCCGCGTCAAGCCCTTCATCCTGCGGCGCCTGAAGCGCGAGGTGGCACCCGATCTCCCGCCACGCACCGAGCTCGTCGGGCGCGTCGAGCTGTCGTCCGCCGAGCGCGACCTGTACGAGGCGCTGCGCGCCGCGACCCGCAAGGAGGTCATGGAGGCCCTCGCGGGCGGGCGCGTCAACACCATCCAGGCCCTCGAGGCGCTGCTCAGGCTGCGTCAGGCCGCCTGCCACCCCGCCCTCATCCCCGGGCAGGAGGAGGCGCCGCTTAGCAGCTCGAAGCTCGAGCAGCTGCTCGAGCTGCTCGAGACCCTCGTCGCTGAAGGCCACAAGAGCCTC
>SYAK01000538.1 GCA_005788935.1 Pseudomonadota bacterium | reverse complement strand
CGTTCGGCCGCCGCGAGCCGCGTCTCCCGCGCGAGCTGACGTCGCTGGTCGCGCAGCGCGAGGGCCGCGTTGGCGCAAAACACGTTGAGGAGCCGCCGCTCCCAGTCCGAGAGGGACGCCGCCCCCTCGAGGTAGAGGCACGGGGCGATGCCGTCACCGAGGTCGAGCACGAAGAGCCCGTCCTCGCCGATCTCGGTCCACACCCCACTCGCCGCCCCGTCGGACATCGCCGCGAGGACCGGCTCGGGCACCGCGCGCTCGACAGGGGCCCCGACGAGGCCCGCGAACCGCCCCGACGCCGCGAGCACCACCCGGGCCTGCGAGACAGGCGCGAACAGTGGCGCCCGCGCGAGGAAGAAGACCGCATGCTCGCGCGGCAGCAGCAGCGCCGTGATCTGATCGAGCAGCCCGCCGAGCAGGGTCCCGACGTCGGGCGGGCCGAGCAGCGTCGCGGTCGCCCGGATGACGCGCTCGAGCCCGTTCCGTTGCTGCGTCAGCATCCGCAGGTCCCGGTAGGCACGGACACCACCCGAGACCGCTGTCCGCAGGCGCAGCGCGCTCAACTCGGCCTTCGCGTGGTAGTCGTGGATGTCGAACCGCGCCATCACCGACGCCTCGGGCGCGCGTCCAGGCTGACCGGTGCGGAGCACGATGCGTACGAGGCCGTTGCCAAGCTCGCCACGGATCCACTGGGCGAGCCTCAGCCCCGCGTCATCGGCCTCCATCACGACGTCGAGCAGCACGAGGGCCACGTCCGGGGTCGCCCGCAGCATCGTGCGCGCCTCGGCCGCCGAGCGCGCTCCGACAAGACGGACCGGATAGCCGTCGACGAGTGACCCGCCGAGCGCGAGCCGCGTCACCGTGTGGACGTCCTCGTCATCGTCGACGACGACCACCTTCCAGCTGAGGGGGCCTGGCAGCGGCGTCCGTGTAAGGCGCGTCGCCTCGGGCGGGTCGTCCTCGAGCAGCAGCTCGTCATCGTGGTCGATGGTCACGGGACCCCCTGTCGATGCAGCGCCGCGGTCCCGAAGGGGAGGCGGATGTCCCAGGACGTCCCTCGCCCAGGCGCCGACTCGACCGCGATGGTTCCTCCGAAGCGCGACACGACGATGTTGTAGGCGATGTTCATGCCCAGTCCGCTGCCCCCCTGCGAACGCCGGGTCGTGAAGAAGGGCTCGAAGACCCGCGCGACCACGTCAGGCGCCATGCCAGCGCCGTTGTCGGCCACGACGAGTCGCATCGCATTGCCAGCGTCCGACACCAGAACGCTGACGCCACGCGGCCCGTCGTGGTCCACGAAGGCGTGCACGCAGGCGTTTTGAATGAGGTTCGTCACGATCTGCACGAGCGGCCCCGCCGCCACTGAGACCAGCGTCGACAGCCCGCCCGAGAGTGTCGTCGCCACAGCGAACTTTCGCAGCATCGGGCGAAGGCTCGCCAAGACGTCCCGCAGCAGCTCTTCGACCTCGACGACGCGGACCTCCTCGCTCGCCTGGTCGACGGCGACCATCTTGAAGCTGCGCACGAGCCCAGCGCCCCGCTCGAGGTTGTCGCGGACGAGTCCCATTGCCTCGGCCAGCTCGCCGACCAGCGCCCGGACCTGCCCGCGGGTCAGCAGTCCGGCGTCGGCCTGCGTCCGCAGCGAGCCGAGGCGCTCGAGACCATGCGTGACCGCCGTCATCGCGACACCGAGCGGCGTGTTGATCTCGTGGGCGATCCCGGCCACGAGCGCGCCGAGGGCCGCCATCTTCTCACGCTGGACCAGGGCGTCCTGGGCCGCTCGGAGCTGGTCGAGCGACGCAGCCAGGGCGCTAGCCCGTTCGGCGAGCGCCTGATTCGCCTCGAAGAGCTCCCGGCTCTTGGCATGCAGCAGGCCCTCGGCCTCCTTGCGGGCCTCCCGCTCCCGTTCGAAGCGGCGCTGCCACGCGTCGCCAGGAGGGGCATCGCTCAAGCGACCACCGGGATCGTGAAGCGGACATGGGTACCCGCTCCACCCGAGAGGTCCTCGACCCCGAGCCCCGCGACGTTGTGGCCGAAGTGCTCGAGGCAGCCCTCGAGCAGGCCCTGCGCGAACCGCCACATCGCCCGCGGTGAGTGGTAGTCGAGGATGCGCGCGCCAGCAGGGCCGTCACCGAGGACGAACAGCGGCGGCCTGGCGCCAGCGTACAGCTTGCGGACCTCGGTGTGGACGCGGCTCTCGAGCCCCGCGAGGAAGCTCATCGCGTCGGGGTGGTCGGCAAAGAACGACGGAAACCCCGCGACGAAGCGCCCGAAGAGATGGCGCCCGTAGGCGTGCAACAGGGTATCCTCGGGGATGTTCGTCTCGGCCGACAGGGCCGCCACGAGGGCTGTCAGTTCGGCGTCGGGGTAGTCTCCGACCGAGGTCCAGGCCCCGCGAGCGCCCGCCCGCGCGATGACCGCGTCGGCTGTCTCGAAGGAGAAGGTCTGCTCAACCATCTCGAGCAACTCGGTGAAGACCATGCCGAGCATGCTGACTCCTTGAGGGGGGGCGTGGGGTGCGAGACCTGTACTGACCTAGCGTGCCACAAACCACACCGCGCCGCGAGTCAAGTTTGCACAAGCGTCGCGGTCATGGTCCGACCCGCCATCAGGGGCGCAAGCGCGCGCCGTTGTCGTCCCCGACCGCGAGCGCTCGCGCGTCCGACGCGGGCGCCGCACCGAGCTGCAGCGGCCGCCCTTCGAGCCCGGCCCACGCATCCTCCGCCAGGCCGAGGAACGCCAACACGGTCGGCGCCACGTCGAACAACGTCGCGTCGCGCTTCGGGAATTCGGTGGCGCCTGGGCCCAGTCCGCGCGCGATGACGAAGATGCGTCGGTCGGTTGGGTGGCCGCTGGCGTGTCCGTGCCCCGTGCCGCCGTGGTCGGTCGTCACGAGCACCAGCCAGTCTTCCTGTCGGCGCGAACTGCGGGCCTTCAGCGCCCCGAGGATGCGCCCGACCCGAACGTCGGTCACCTCGATGGCCGCCCGATAGTGGCCCGGTCCCACCCCGTAACCATGGTCGTGGCCAGCCTTGTCGACCGCGTCGAGGTGGACCAGCAGCACGCGCGGGTCCCGAGCCCCCAGCGTCTGAATCGCCACGTCCGTCACGCGGTCGTCGTCCTTGCGCCAGAGGTTGGCGTCGAGGCCACGGTTGGCGAGCAGCACGGTCTGGAACGGCTGCCAGGCCACGACGGATGCGAGGTAGTCCGCGGGAAAGGCCGCCCGGACGCGCTCGAAGAAGGTCGGCGTCGTGGCGAGACGGTGGCCCTCGAACCGGTTGTTGCGCACCCCGTGCCGCGCAATGCTGACGCCCGTCAGAAATCCGGCCCAGCTCGGGCCGCTGATCGTCGTGTCCACGACCTGCGCATCCCACGTCACCTGCCCCTCGCGCGCGAGACGCTTCAGGACAGGCGCCTTCGCCTTGAGCAGCGCGTCGGGGCGCACACCGTCGAGGGCGATGAGCAGCACGCGTCGCTCGCGTGCGCTCCCGTCGCTCGACCCCCGGGCAGGCCAGGCGCCGGGGTCGGCCCGGAGCGCGCCGGACGCGAGGCTCAGCAGCGCGGTGATGACGGTGACGGTGCGGAGGCGAAGCACGGCGGGAGCCTAAGGGGCGCAGCGAGCCGACACAACAAATCCGGAAGTTCCCGGCACGGTCAGGCGCCCGACCCGGCCAGGAGACCAGGGTCGGGCGCGAGGGTCGTGTCTCAGAACTGGTTCCAGAGGTACTGGTTCGTGACCTCGTGGTGGAACTGGATCTCCGGCACCTTGACCACCGAGCCGAGCGCCCGCGCGCAGCGGTCGGCCGAGGCCCGCTTGAGGTCCACGAACTTGCCGCGGACGACCTCGCCGAGCAGCGACGCGACCGACGGGCTCGCTCCGAAGGCCGACATGGCGTCGTAGATGTTGTCGGGCAGGGTTGTCGCCTGCGTCTTCATCTGCGCCGGGGTCAGCCCGGGGGCCTGCCCCTCGAGGGCGGTCCGCATGAGCGTGTAGAAGACCATGTAGGGGTTCGCGTCGGGCGCCACCGATCGAACCTCGATGCGCGCGGAGCGCTCGTTGCCCGTCGGGATGCGCACCATCGCGCCACGGTCGTTGGCCGAGGTCTTGATCTGGTTCGGCGCCTCGAAGTGCGGGTCAAGGCGGCGGTAGGCGTTGACCGAGGGGTTCAGCACGAGGCACAGGTCGAGGGCGTTCCCGAGGATCCGGTCGATGGACTCCCAGCCCGCCTTCGACAGCCCGTCCTCACCGGCGGCGTCCCAGAACAGGTTCTTTCCATTGCGGTTGAACGACATGTTCGTGTGCATGCCGTTGCCGTTGACGCCCGCGACCGGCTTCGGCAGGAAGCAGGCCGTCATGTCGAGCTTGGCCGCGACCTGGCGGCAGAGCAGCTTGTAGAGCTGCACCTGATCGGCGGTCACGAGCGCTTCGGAATACGTGAAGTTCATCTCGAACTGGCTTGGCGCCACCTCGGGGTGGTCCTTCTCGTTCTGGAAGCCCATCGCGCGCTGCACTTCGGCGGCCGAATCGATGAACGTCCGCAGCGCGTCCCCGGGCAGCGAGTGGTAGTACCCGCCTGTCGAGACGTACTCGAAGGCGCCGGTGTCCTTGTAACGGCGCTCGGCGTCGCGCCCCTTGAAGAGGAACCCCTCGATCTCCGGGGCGATGTGGCACACGAGGCCCTGGCTCGCGTGGAGGTTATTCGCGTAGGCCTTCAGGACCGCGCGCAGGTCGGACGGGTACGGGGTACCGTCGCGGCCGTAGACCTCCGAGAAGACGAGCGCCTTGCCGGAGCCGAACACGTCCGCGGGCAGCAGGTAGAAGGCGCTCCAGTCGATCGAGAGGCGGAGATCCGACTCGTGCTGGGCCGAGAAGCCGCGCACCGAGCTGCCGTCGAAGGTCAGGTTGTCTGCGCTCTTCAGCAGGAACTTCTTGTCGTAGTCGAGCATGTGCAGCCGCCCCTCGAGGTCGGTGAAGCACACGGTGACGGCCTTGATGCCCTTCTCGTCTGTCAGGAAGCGCGTCTGCTGCTCGCGCGCCGCATCGGGGGACTGCCGCTCGATGCGGGCCTGCTTGTAGCGGAGGTTCAGCTCTTCGAGCTGGTCGTAGGGGATCTCGAGGAAGTCGCGAAGCGCGGTCATGTCGTTGTCTCCAGGCAAGTGGAACTCGTCATCTCGTCGCAAGGGAACTCAGCGGGGACGCTGCGTCAGCACCATGACGCGCCCGTCCGAGGGGCCGAAACGCCAGAGGAAGGTCTCGGTGTTGTAGGTCGCCGACCCGTCGGGCTGCGACTGCGGCAGCACCACGCGCCCTCCGCACAGCAGGCCGCTCTGCGCGAGCGGGGTGCATCCGACCCCGTACGACTGCGACAGGCCCCGGATGGCGAAGATGCCCGCGCTGTCCGCGCCAGCGAGCCGCTCGGCCACGACCGCGGCGGGATCGATGGGGCCCGCGAGGTCGAACTTCGGGGCGTTGGTCGGAAGCGAACGATCATTCCCGCCCCCGCTGTCGACGACCCACGCGACAGACGGGTTCGACGCGACCAGCGTGAAGGGGCCCGGGTAGCGGTAAAGCGTGTCAGCAGCCGGAGGGGTCGGCGGACCGAAGGGGTAGAGGGTCGGACCGGCCTGTGTTCCGTCGAGCTTGAACGGGGTCAGCGCGGTGAATCCCCACCAGCCCGCGTCGGAGGCCACCACGTGGTTCATCCCGACGAGGACGCCGTCCCCGTGGCGCACGATGGCGCCAGACTGGCACTGCATGTCGCTCGGGCACGGATAGACGAACTGGACCACGCCATCGTCGTTGAGCCCGGTGAACGAGCGCACGACCCACGACGCTGTGCCCCCGTCCGGGCTGAGCGGGGTGAGGGTGAAGAAGCGCGTGCCGTCATGGTCCGTGTAGCGGGTGTTCCACAGCTGGACCCCCGCCGGGAGGCCGCGTCGCATGCCGACGGTCCGGCCGGCCGCGTCGAGCTGGAGCCAGAACTCGACCGAGCACTCCCCGTCGCAGTTCCGGTCGGTGTAGTTGCCCTGACCCGGGACGATGACGCCGCCGTCTGGCAAAAGGACGCGTTCTCCCTGGAAGTTGAAGGCGGTCGTGGTGGCCGTCGGCCCGAACGGGTAGAAGGCGGTGTTCGGCTCGCCGAGGATGCGCCCGTCGACGCCGAGGTCCGTGCGTCGGACCGTCGCGCCCCCCACGGCGTCCTGACTGCTCGTCATCGTGAACAGAATCGAGCGTTCGCGAGTCTCGACCCGGCCGGCCGGATAGGCGTTCACCCCGAGGAACCACCCGAAGGCGCCGAGCAACTGCCCGTCCTGGTCGAAACGTTGCACGAACTGGTAGGACTGCTGGGCGGCGCTGTCGGGCGGGGCGAGCCAGCCGCTCCAGGCGGCGAACCAGCCGTCGGCCGGGAGCGCCGAGAGTCCGGCGAAGAAGAGCCCCTCTTCGGGCACGGGCAGGACGAGCGGGGCCGCCTCGCAGCGGTGGCAGCCGTTGAACGGGTCCTCGTCGGCGTCATCGCAGACCTCGGCGGGGTCGTGCGTGCGGCCGTCGCAGTTGCCGTCCTTGCCGCACACGGCCGCGTCCTCGCCTGGCCGCGTGAGCGTGTCGCCGTCGTCGCAGTCGCCGGCCTCGGTGGCGCGGTAGAGGTCTGTGGCCGCGCACAGGCAGGCCGAAACGTCGAGGCCAAATCCGTCGCCGTCCGCGTCGCGGAAGAAGGCCGTGCAGCCGTCGAGATCTTCGCCCGCGTCAGGTGAGCCGTCGCAGTCCGCGTCCGCGTCGCAGGCGGGAGCGCCGGCCAGAGCGTCGCTCGAACAGGTCAGACGTCCCGCATCGTCCGGGTCGCACACGACCTCGCCCCCCGCACAGGCCCCTGTCCCGCACGCGGCTCCGAGCGCCTTGCCGTCGTCTTCGTAGACAAGCGCTCCGGTCAGCGTCACCGTTCCGCCCGCCGCG
>SYAK01000537.1 GCA_005788935.1 Pseudomonadota bacterium | reverse complement strand
GCGAGGTCGCGGCCGATGTGCGGGTGCTCGGATCCTTCAGCCGCTTCGTCGCGAGCGATGAGGGTGGCGACCCGACCCCGGCCTGACGCCCTGACTGAGAGACGGGCCGAGAACGACTGCCGGGTAAGTTCACATGTTCGGACACGACCCCCCACCGATATGAGAACGGGAACGCCCTTGGTTGCAAGTTCACATGTTCGGACACGCCCCCGATATGAGAACGGGAACGACCTCGGGAGCAAGTTCACATGTTCGAACACGACCCCGAATTATCTACGGGGGGACGGGCCGCGAGGTCAGCGCGACGGACCGATTCGGACGGTCGCGCGGACGGAGGTGTCGGAGCGCCCCTCGGTGCCGGGCGGGCGGCAGTACTCGGCGGTCATGTAGAGCACACCGCCGAGGCGGAGCTCGGCCCAGACCATGTCGCCGCAGCGGTCGCTCGACCAGTCGGAGCGATAATACAGGAAGAGGTGATCGGTGATGCGCTTGCCGACAGTCAGGCGCATGTCGGCGAGGTCGCCTGTCAGCGTGTCGATCTTGAGGATCTCGATGGGGAGGGCCTTCACGAGGCCGCGCCCGAGCTCGAGGGTCGCCATGCTGAGGAAGGCGGAGAGCACCTGCCCGCGCGCTTGCGCTGCGACACCGCCAGCGGCCCCCGCGGGCGTGCCGAGGGCGATAATCGACAGGATGTTGCTCTCGTCCATCGGGGGATCGGAGCTGAAGGAGAGCTGCGGCTCCTGAGCACTTCCATCGATCTTGACGGTAATTCGTGACTCAGGCCGGGTCCTGAGACCGAGCGACGAGAGGTCGAGGCCCGCGATGTCGTAGGTCGCCGCGATGCGCAGCTGGGGGTCCCGGTCGATATCGCCGGTGAAGTCGATGCGGGAGGCTGGGTCGAGGAGGAGCCGCTTGCCGTAGACCTCGACGCTCTCGGAGGGCAGCAGGATGGCCCCCGTGATACCGATTCGGCCATTGCGGGTGTGAATGCGCAGCCCGGGCTCGGCCGTGTGGGGGCGAACGAGCGCGCGCACCTCGCCGACCGCGAGGAAGAGGGTCGGCTCGAGGGTCACGGCCTTCGGTGGGATCGTGATGGTCACGTCGACCGTCGCCCCCGTCGTGAAGGCGGGGCGCGCGATGGACTCGGGCGGCTCCTCAGGAGCGCCGCGGACGAGCGTGACCCCGGTCGGGAGGCCGATGGGCCGAACGGCGCGCGAGGACATGCGGGGCGACAGCGACGCGTGGTCGACCGTGAGGTTGCCGCGGATGATGGGCCCCGAGGCCCGCCCGGAGAGGTCGATGCGTCCGGACACGAGCAGCTCTGCGTCGCGCCGGGTCACGATGCGGGCGCGTGACAGGTCGAGCGCCCCGCGAAGCGTGATGGCGGCTGGCGAGAAGCCGTCGAGCGTGGCTCCGAGGGTCGCCTCGATGCCGTGCGGAGGGGCGTCCTGGCCGTCGCGTCCGGGAGGCTCGGGGAAGGACAGCCCGGTCACGTGGACCTTGTTGCCACCCTCGAAGAGCACCCCGAGCGTGACGTCCTCCCGCCGGAAGCCGATGGCCGGGACCGAGAGGTCCGAGAGCTGGACCGAGAGCGCGCCGTCGAGGCGGGGGTGAGCCGCTGTTCCGGCGATCTCGACGTGGCCTTCGACCTGTCCACGTGTCGCGCCGAAGGTGGTGCGATAGGGTGCGACCAGTCCCTCGAGGTCAAAGGACCGCGCCGACAGCGCGCCCTCGAACGGGGTGTTGGCGAGGTCGGGCAGCTCGCCAGCGAGCATCGAGGTGGTGCCCACCGGCGCGTCGACGCTCGCGACGACAAGCCCTGCGGGCAAGACCGACGCGTCCTCGGCCCCGACGCCCGCCGCCGCCTCATCCTGCGTCAGGACCAGCCGGGCGCGTGTCTCACGAGGTCCGACGACGACGTTGGCGAACAGGTCGTTGGCCACGTTGCGACTCCTGACGCGGGCCGCGAGCGCCAGGGCCCGCAGCGCACCCGGGAGCCTGGTCGTCGCCGCGACGAGCTCGGCTGCGAGCGTCCGGATGCGCATGGCCGCAGAGACGGTCGGCCCCTCTGGGCCGCCGCGCGCCGTGATCGCGCCAGAGAGCAGACCGTCGGGAAACGGCTGTGAGAGCGTGTGGCGGAGTCCGGGGTCGAGACGCCAGAGATCGGTCGTGCGGAGGTCGGGGACCTCGATCTGCAGAGCGGTCTGCGGGTCGGCGAGACTGCGCTCGACGGCCTCCCACGGCGCCTCCGTCATCTGGCCAAGATTCGGCACGTGGACGTCCGCCGTGAACCACTGACGACCGTCGTCCCCATCGACGCACTGGGCCAGCCCGAGCAGCGCGTCTCCGACCGCGATGAACTGCAGGGCCAGCGTGCTCAGCGGGGGGAGACCCGGGACCTGGGCGAGGCGCACGCTCAGCTCGAACGGGGACTGGCCGACCGCGGGGGACTGGCGGAGGACGAGCGCGAGTGACGCCTCGAGCGCGCGAAGGGCCGGCCCGAGGAACGGCGCGGCCGGGGTCTGGCCGAGTGAGGTCGCCGGGACCCTCAGCGAGAAGCGCCGCAAGGCCTGTGTCAGCGCCCGCCACAAGGCCGGCCCGACCTCGGGCGGCGGGGCCGAGGCGTCCCGAATGCCCGCGACCGCCGCAAGCGTCTCGACGAGGCCTGGCCCGAGGTCACCCTCGAAGCTGAGGAGCGGTGCACCCGTCGCGCGGGTCCAGTCTCCCTGGATTGCGTGGCCCGCCGGCGTCGGGGTCACACGCACCGTCACGTCTCCGTCGCTGAAGTCCGCGAGCGCGAGGCGCTGCATCCTCAGGTCGAGCGTCACATCGGGGGCGCGGGCGGGCCCCTCGAGACGCAGGGCGAGCGCGAGCGCCCCACCGAGCGGCACGGGTGGCACAATCCCGAGCGGGGCGAGCATCCGGGCGAGCTCCGACACATCGGGGTCGCGCACGGTGGCCGAGAGCTGGAGAGGGTCCGCGGATCGCCAGGCGAGTCCGGGTGGCGCGAGGGACAGCACCGCTGGCAATCGTCCGTTGAGGTCGAGTCCGCCCGACGCCCCACGCCATCGCCCCTCGACGCGCACCGCAGTGCCGTCCGGTCCCGACTCGAGAACGATCGCTCCCGTCGGAGACCCGAGCGCTCGACCGGCCCGCAACGCGACACTCGCCGAGCAGGTCGGACCTGAGAGGGGCCCAGTCAGGCCGAGGCTGCCGGACAAGGTGCCGCCAATGCCACGGCCCGCAAGCAACGCCTTGCCTAGAACACTGTCGATCGTGGCTGCCAGCTCGGCCAGATCCAACTCCGCGAGCAGCAGCTTCGCCTCCACCGAGGCCGGCTCGGGCCCTACGGCCGCTCGAGCCGCCACCCGCGGCAGGTTCAGCGCGAGCCTCCCCGTGACCTCGCCCGAGTCCGGCGCCCGTGGTCGGATGATCAGGCTTTCAGCCGCAATGCGAGTATCTGATACCGTGACCGACTGAGCCTCCACCAGCGCCCGCCCCGTCTCACGGTCCCTCAGCGCGAGCGCCTTCAGATCCGCTGTCCCTCGCGCGAGGTCCACCTCGCCTTCGGCTGCGAGCGCAAACACCGCATCGAGCGCCGCGTCGAGCCTCGCCGTGACGCGTCCCGACCCGAGACGCCACGCTGCAGCCACGCGCTCGAAGACCCGCCCTGCGAGGACCTCCGGCACCTTCAGGGCGAGCCCCGACACGCTCCCCTGCCCTGCGAGCGCCAAAGGCCTCCCCGGACCCCCCGGGAGCACCCCGGCAAAGGTCGTCGCCGCCTGCGCCGTCGCTCCCTCGGGCGCCTCGAGCCGGGCGACTTCCGCCTCCCCCTCGAACCGCACCGGGCCGAGCACCCCCTCCGCCGCGTTGACCCGGGCCGAGACCCGGGCCGACTCGGCCTGAACCTGCGGCGCGACCGACCCGAGCGCCAACGCCGCGAGCCGCAGCCGCACGTCCCCCTCGAGCGGGGATGACGCCGACGGGACCTCGCCTGGCCATCGCGCGGTCGCCTCGACCTCGGCGTGCCGAAGGATCGCGTGCGGGCCTGTGACACCCGATACCGACAATCTGCTTTCCAGCGAATGCCCATCCTCGGTCGGCCGTACCGTGAAGACGCCCGCGAGCAGCTCCGCCGCCCTGCCGCCTTCGAGGCTGACCTGCGACAACTCCGGCCGCGCGGTCGCCTCGACGAGACCGAAGTCGGGTGACAACGCCAGGTCGACGGGCATTTGCGCCTCCGCCAGATGCAGCCCGTGCCCACGGACCTCACGCGCGGAAATCTCGCCGCCGAACCCCAGCCCCTCCGCGTCGGCATGGCCCCGGAAGAGCACGGCGGCCGTCGCCTCGGCCTCGAGACCGGCCGCCGCGACCGCGCCGGTCTTCAGGCGGAACGCGAGCTCGGGCAGCTCGACGCCGTCCCAGCGGCTCTCGAGACGAAGATCCAGCTGTTCGAGCGACACAGGCCCGAGCCCGCCCGCCCTAAGCGTCCCGCGCGCGCGCCCCTTGACGCCGCTTCCGACGGTCAACTCGAACCCGCCCGGCCCGCCCTGCAGAACGAGCCCGCGCAACGACGCCTGGTCGAGGCGCCCCTCGATGTCCGGCTCGCCGAGCAGACCGAGCCATGGCTGCAGCCCCATGTCGTCGACCCACACGCGCAGCCCCCAGCCGTCCCGGAGCGGCCGGCGCTGTGGCAGGAAGCGCCCCTCGACGGTCGCGTGCCCGACCGTCCCGTCCGGCGTGACGGCCACGATGTCGAGGTCGGCCTGCAACCGATGCGCTGCGTCCCCTGGCAGCCCGAACCCATGCGCGACGAAGGACATCACCCCGCGGACCTCCCGCGCCTCGGCCGCGTCACCTTCGGCCCGCACCGGGGCTACCCGACCCGACCCGCCGACCGAGACGAACCAGCCTCCGAGGCCGCCTGCCGCCTTCTGCGCCGCGTGGGCCGAGAGTTCGAGGACGCCATGCCTTCCGTGCAGCTCTCCCGTCGCGACGACCTCCCCGCCCGCGTGGACGACCCGCGCCCGGCCCGATGCGCCCCCGGGCAGGGCCCGCGCGAGCAGCCCCCGAGGCGCATCGGCGATGCTCAACGCGGCGATCTCGAGCACGCCGTCGAGCTCCGGACCCAAGGACATGGCCCCCTGCGCCTCGAGACCGTGCGGGCCGACCTGCAGGTTCAGGCGGTCCACGTGCAGACCCTCCGGATCGATCCGCCCGTCCGTCCGAAGTGCCAGCGCGTGCCCGTCGAGGAGCCAGCTCAGCGTCGGGCTCTCGAGGCGTTCGACGTCGACGTGCAGGTCCCGCCAGCGGAGGCCGCGCGGATCAAGGGCGAAGACGAAGGAGAGGCCGAGCCCGCGGGCGTGCAGGGTGCCGTCCGGCAGCAGGCCGTCGAGCGCACCGTCCTCGAGCACCACCCGCTTCACGTCGACCTCCCAGGGCGACGGTGTCGGGTCGTCCGGAACGGGGACCCGGAGCGCGAACGCCCTCGCGAGCGGAATGTCGGCGCCTCCGCCTTCGCGCGGCCGCATCAGGACGCCTCGCGGCCGCTCGACCCGGACCTCCGAGACAGCGACCCGTTGCGCGAGGAGCGCGAAGGGGTCGAGCTCGGCGGAGATCTTTTCAACGGCAATGATCTCCGCACCGTCGGCCCCGTAAATGGCGACCCCCTCGAGGGTCACATCAAAGGGCAGGTTTCCTCCGAGCCGCTCGACCGAAATCCGCCCCTCGAAGAGGGCGTTGGCCTGGCTGACGCCGATGCGCCTGACGCCGTCCTGCACCGCCTCCGCCTGCAGGGCCGCGAGCACGCCGCCAACGAACCCCACCGCTCCGATCATTGCAATTGCAACGCATTGCGCCACACGTGCAAAGCGCCCGACGGGGCGACTCGGGGGTTCAAGGCCCATCAGAAGGCCTGCCCGAGACCGATGTGGAACTGCCGCCCGCCGCCGACCAGAAAGCCGAGGTCGAGCCGCAGCGGACCAATCGGTGTCACATAACGCAGCCCAGGTCCGACGGCCACCTGCAGGTCCGCCACAGACAGGTCCGCGAGCCGGTTCCAGAGCTGCCCGACGTCCAGGAAGGCCACGAGTCCGAAGTCGCCAAGTCGCAGCCGCAACTCGGCGTTGGCCTCGAAGAGGAGATTGCCACCCACGTAGAGGCGGTCGAGCAGACCCTCGCCGCAGGCCCCGTTGATGGGCGTCCCGTCGCCAGCCACGTCGCGCACGCACAGGTAGTCGCCGAGTCGGTTCGACGGGAAACCGCGCATCGATGACTGGCCTCCCGCCTTCAGGCGCGCCACCTCCGAAGTCCCCGTGCCTCCGAGGAAACCGAGCCCCCCGGCCCGCGCCCTCAGCGCGAGCGTGAGGCGTGGCGCAAAGGTCGGCGTGAGGTAGGTTCGCCCCTCGACAACGAACCGCTCGAAGGGCGCGCGCGAACCCACCCACGGGGTCGCGAGGTCGAGCGAAACCGACGCGAAGAGACCGCGGCGGGCCTCGAAGATGCTGTCGCGCGTGTCATGGACGAGGCTCGCTCCGAGCCAGGCGAGGCGGTCGGTGCGGCGAAGGCGTAGCGACAGCGCCTCGAGGGTCTGACCCTCTGTCAACAGGTCGAAGACGGCTGCGTCGACGTAGTTGGTGTAGCTCAGGTTCCAGCCCGCGCGGACGTTGGTGGCGCGTCCGAGGCGCAGGGACCAGCCGAGGGCTCCGGAGAGCTCCTCGATGCTTGCGCCCTGGGTCACGTCGCGGAGGTAGTTCGTCGTCGCGTCGAACCGCAACGCCTCGGCGACGAAGGTCGGAATCGAGAGCGTGACGCGAGCGAGCCCGCCGAAGCGCGTGTCCTCGGCGCCCTTCGCATACACGTCGGGGAAGACGAGCGCGGGGCGCCCCTCGGCGTGAAGCGAAACCAGGTCTCCAAATACATTCCGATGGTTGAATGCGAGCGGCAGCTCGAGCGATAGCAACGTGCTGTCGGTCCGGGCCCCGACGCCGAGGTCGAGGTCCCACGGCGCGCTCTCACGGACCTCGACGACGAGGTCGTGCCGGACCGTGTCGGATACGTCGCTGACCGGGCCCGCCCGAGGGGGCGCGGCGGGGCTGGCGTCAGCCCCTTCGGGACGCGCCACCACGGGCTCGAGGCCCAGGAGGCCAGTGCGCAAGAGGTCGGGCATGATGCGTCGTCGCTCCGGGCGGAGGCGGACGTACATGAAGGGTCCGAGGTCGAACAGGCGCTGCTCGGCCGCCTCAAGGGTGCGCGCGTCGAGGATGGCCCCGACTGGCAGGGCCACCCGGCGCCAGATCCGCGCCGAGTCGGCCATCGCGGCGCCGAGGGCCTTCCAGGACCCGGTGAAGCGGGCGATGCGACCATGGTCGATGCGGAAGAGCGCCTGCGCCCCAAGCCCCGTCTCGCTCACCCACGTGTCCCCCGAGACCTCGGCGTCCACAAAGCCAGCCGCACGGAAGGTTCGTCGGACGAGCGCGAGGGCGTCGACCCACGCCTCCTCGGTCCAGATCGCGCCAACCCGGACCTGCGTGAGCCGCGGCAAGCGCGCGGCCAGACGCCTGAGGATAGCGGCGGCCTCGGGGTCATCTTCGGGGGGAACGAGGCCGCGGAATTCCACCCCGACCAGGCGAGTCGGCGCCCCCTCGGTGACGCGCAGCCTCGCCTTGGCGCGGTCGCCGGGCAGTTCGACGATCCCCCAGGCGGCCGTTCGCGCATCGAAGTAGCCGCGTGCCTGATAGATGCTGGCGATCCGGCGAGTGTCAACGCCGAGGCGACTCGGGTCGGCGAGGGCCTCGGCCCCCGGCACCGAGGCCGACTGGGCCTGGGACTCGAGCTCTGAGGCGACGTCGGACGCGGGAACCGACGGCACGGGCAGGAAGGCCACCTCGCCGGCCACCCCGTCGGACAGGGCGTCGGGGCGAGCGCCGACGGGGGGCTTCGCGTCCTCCGCCTCAACCTCCACGTCGACGAGGACACGCGCCCCCGCGGGCCCCTGGAGGTCGCCGAAGCGCACCCAGGGCCTGCAGCCCCACAGGCACGACGCCACCAGCAGCGAGACCGCCACGGGCCGCTGCAGGCGCGCGACGCTGATGGCACGATTCCCGCTCACGGGGCTCATCCTGCCGCAACTTGGCGCAGGCGGAAAGCGACAGCGTCATCGGACGGGCGCCAAACCCACGCCCCTGACGGCGACGCAGGCCCGTCGCCTGCGTCCTCCCACGACAAGCCTCGACAAGCCTGGCGTGGATCCTCGACAGCAAGCGCGCATGGGGCGCCTCGCGCGACGACGGACCCGACCACCGATGGAGCGCCCAAAGGGCCCTGCCTGATCCCAACCGACCGCGCGCCCCAACTGGACACGCGCTCAGATACCACCTACCCTCCTCCCCATGGCCGGCACGCCCTCAAACCCACACGATACATTCTTTAAAGAAGTGTTTTCGCGCCCGAGGGAGGCCGCCGGCTTCCTGCAGGCCTACCTGCCGCAGGACCTCGCCGCCGCCATCCGCTGGGAGACGCTGACCTGGGTGAACGGCCGCTTCAGGAATGAGGACGGCTCGCAGCGCGAGGCGGACCTCGTGTTCTCGGCCATGCTCGAGGTCGCCCCGGAAGAAGCGCCTCAGCCGCTCGAGATCGCGATCCTCTTTGAGCACCAGAGCACACCCGACGGGCAGATGCCGCTGCGGCTGCTGACGTACATGCGCGACCTCATCAAGGCGCAGCTCGACGACGGTCGCCATCAGCGGCCCGTGCCCGTCATCCCGGTCGTCCTCTATCACGGCGAGACACCGTGGACCGCACCGGAGTCCTTCGCAGACTGGATGCGCCTCCCAGCGGCGGCGCGGCCGTTGGTCGCCCCCTTCATCCCGGACTTCCGCTACGTCCTCGAGCAGCGCCGCCCGCCGCACCCGGACGCCTACCGCGGCCCCGACCTGGTGCGCCTCGTGCGCCTCGCGCTGGACTACATGCGGAGCGACGACTTCCTGAGGCACCTCGAGACCGCCCCCTGGCTCGGGATCCTCTACCGCGTCGATCCGGAGCGGGCGGGCCCCGAATCGGAACCCATCCTCGACGCCTTCTCGCGCTACGTCTACACTGTCAGGCAGGATGACGCGGTGCCGGTGGTTCGAATCCTCAGGGCCGCGAACGCCACCAGAACCACGGAGATCGCCATGAACGCATGGGAGCAGGCCATCGAGAAGGGACGCGTGGAGGGACGCGTGGAGGGACGCGTGGAGGGACGCGTGGAGGGACGCGTGGAGGGACGCGTGGAGGGACGCGTGGAGGGCTTCGCG
>SYAK01000536.1 GCA_005788935.1 Pseudomonadota bacterium | reverse complement strand
GGCCTCGAGTCGACTGTTCGCGCGTCACTCGCGCCGTACAACGTGCACGAAGATATCGATGCGCTCGTCGAGGCGCTGCTCAGGCTGACCGCTGACGGGAACGCGTCCCCGAACCCGGGGCGCTGACCGTGAGTGGCGCGGTCGTCAGGCTCGTCTCGCCGCATGAACTCGAGGCGCTCATCGCGGCGGCCGAGGTCGACGTGGTGGACGTCCGCGAGGCCCACGAGCGGGAGACCGGTCATGTTCCGGGCTCTCGACATGTGCCGCTTGGGACGCTCCGTACGGACCCGAGGGCGCACCTGCCGCGCGACGGCGTCGTTTTCGTGTGCGCCAAGGGCGGGCGCAGCGCCTCCGCGGCCGAGCTGGCGCTGGGCGTCGGACTGACCGAGGTCTGCTCGCTCGACGGAGGCACGCTCGGCTGGGTGGCGGAGCGGCTCCCGCTCGACGGGCTTCCACGCGGCAGCGCGCTCCCTACCCGGGCAGCCCCGGTCGCCGAGGTCCCGGAGCACGCGGAAGAGCCCGAGCTGGACGCCATCCTCAGCGCCAATCTGCGACGTGAGCGCGCGCGCGCGGGCATGAGCCTCGACGAGCTCGCGGGGCGTTCGGGGGTCAGCCGCACTCAGCTGGGACAATACGAACTCGGGCGCACCGTGCCAGCCATCGGCACCACGTGGCGCATCGCCCAGGCCCTGGGTGTGCCGTTCTCGGCCCTCCTCGCGACCGACACGCCGTCCGGCCTTCGTGTGCTCCGTCGCGCCGACGCGCGCGTCCTGTCGAGCGCAGACGGCCGATTCACCTCGCGTGCGCTCTTTCCGCTCGGCGAGCCGCACAGCGCCGAATTCTACGAGCTGACGCTGGCGCCGCACTCGTATGAAGAGGCCGACGCGCATCGCCGTGGCACGACCGAGAACCTGGTCGTCACCGCGGGGCGGCTGCAACTCGATGTCGGGGGCCGATCCGTCGCGATGGGGCCAGGCGACGCGGTCCTGTTCAGAGCCGACGTGCCCCACCGCTACGCCAACCTCGGCGCCGAGCCCTGCGTGATGTACCTCGTCATCACCTACGACGCGGGCTGAGCTCGCGCGTGTTTGCCCGCCCTTGGGCGGTCAGGGGCGGAGCGGCTTCATCGGTCGGTGTAGAGGGTCTTGGCGACGGACACCCCGCGGAGCGCGAAGTCGCCAAGGCTGCGGGTCCCTGGGAGCTGCGCAGCGTCGGCGAATTCCCGGGACAGGACGACTGGGACGCCGAGCGTCTTCGCGAGCCCCTCGATGCGCGCGACCTCGTTGACGGCGGGCCCGATGACGTTGAAGTCGAGGCGCCTCCGCCCGCCGATGTTGCCGTAGAAGACGTCGCCGAGGTGGAGGGCGATCACCGCCTCGAGCGGCTCGGCCTCGGGGTCCGCGCCCTCCGCGTTGAGGCGTGCGAGGGCCGCGAGCGCGTCGTTGGCGGCCGCGGCGGCGCGACGACATGCGAGGCCCGGGTCCCCCGTCACGGGGAAGACTGCGAGGGCCGCGTCACCAATGAACTTCAGGATTTCACCGCCGTGGCCCTCGACCGCCGCGGTGACAGCCTCGAAGTAGCGGTCGAGGAGGCGCATCAGCGCAGGCGCGCCGAGGCGGTCGCTGAACTCGGTGAAGCGGCGGAGATCGCAGTACCAGATGGCCGCGGTCATCGTCGTGCCCGTGCCGCGCCGGAATTCGCCGCTGAGGACACGCTCGGCCGCGTTTCGCCCAAGGTAGGTGGTCAGCAGCGATTCGAGCACGTGCTGGGTCGAGCGGACCTCCGCACGGACGGCGAGCGTCGGGGCCACCGTGTCGAGCAGACGTTCGGCCTCGGCGGAGAAGCCCTCGGGCGCGTCGGTCGTGAAGGTCGCGACGCTCACGCGGCCGTCGCTGAAGCGCAGCGGATCGGCGAAGTAGTCGATCATCCCCTGCGCCGCGAGCGGGTCGAGCTGCGGGTAGCGGCTGCGGTCCTGTGGGTCGGAGAGGCGCACGCGGACCCGCCGCTGCGTGGTCTGAACGGTCTCGATGGTGCTGCCGCGGTAGGCGGTCGAGCGTTCGATGTCGTGACCGAAGGTCTGCTGGCTGAGTCCTTCCCCGCGCAGCCACGTGAACACCGTGCTCGAGACCTCGGGTTGCTGGGTCAGGATCAGCAGCTGGACGCGCCGGACCGGGAAGCCCTTGGTGAGCAGGAGCTCGCAGGCGCGCGTCATCGCGGCCTCGAGGGTGCCCTCGCGCGATGGGCCGGTGCCGTACCAGCGGGAAAACGCGTCAATCGCGTCGTTTTCGACCGTATCGAGCATGCTGACCCCGAGGCTGTGGCCCCTGTCGACGCGGGCCGCCGAGCCGGCGCACACCTCCCTATTTTGGCGCATCCGGGGCGGTTGGCAAGTACCGGGTGGGGTCGGGCAGGATCGGGGAGCGTCGGGGTCTTTCCGTGGGGTGCGCCCGCGCAGGGTCTGGGCACGTCCGCAGTGCGCGGCGGGTCTGCCCGAGCCCCTTGGGCGGCGGCCCCCGACCAATCCTTGGGCCGGGGGTGAGCTTATCGGAAGTCGCGCGTGACGGCGCGTGGCGGCGGCGTGACGTCGGGGACCCAGAGGGTCTCGGCGATGAGGTTCAGGACGCCTGGCGTGCCGTCGCCTCGCTCGCGGCGGCCCTGAGCGTCGCGGCCGGGGGGCTCGAGCTGGACACGGCCGGTGACGCCGAGGAAGGGCGCCGTCTTGACGAGGAGCCGGAAGCGCTCTTGCACGGGCGGCCAGATGATGGCGTTGACGAAGCCGGTCTCGTCTTCGAGGGTCACGAACATGACGCCGCCCGCGGTCGGGGGGCGCTGGCGGCAGATGACGAGGCCCGCGAAGTCGATCTTGCGACCCGGCCTCGGGTTCGTGAGCAGGGTGCGTGCATCGACGATCCCACGGGCTGCGAGCAGCGGGCGCAGAGGCTCGACCGGGTGGCCGCGGGTTGAGTGGCCGCTGCCGCGGTAGTCCCAGGCGATGACCTCGGCGGGTGCGAGGGCGCGGAAGAGTGGGAGGTCCTCGTGGCCTCCGGGCCGCGGGGCGTGGCTTCCACGGCGCGTGTCCGGGTGATGCTCCGACTCGGAGCGCGACGGCACCGTGCGATGTCCTTGCTGTTGCAAAGGTTGCGATTGCAAAGGTCGCAAACCTTGCTGTTGCGAATATTGCGATTGAAAGGATTGAGGCGGTCCATGGCGGGCGTCGACCTCAGCATCATCCACGCCGCCACCGTCCACCCGCCCATCGAGCGGCAGGCTGTCGCGGGTGCCCGCCAGCCCGTCGATGGTCCACAGGGCCTGGCGCCGCTCGAGGCCGAAGCCGTCGAGGGCCCCGCACTCGGCGAGGAGGCGCAGCGGGCGAGCGGTGAGCCCTGTGGCGCGGATGAAGGCGACGAGCGAGCCGAACGCGTCACCGCCCGCGATCGCCTCGACACGCAGCCCGTCTTCGCGGGTCAGCCCCTTGACGAAGCGCAGCCCCATGCGGATAGCGAAGCGCTCGCCGACGCCGCTCAGGCGCTCGAGGCCGCAGTCCCAGCCTGAGTGCAGCACGTCGACCGGGCGCACCTCGACGCCGTGGCGGCGCGCGTCCTCGATGATGGTCGACGGCGCGTAGAAGCCCATCGGCAGCGCGTTCAAGAGCCCTGCGGCGAACTCCACCGGGTAGTGGCACTTCAGCCAGGCCGTGGCGTAGGCGATGAGGGCGAAGCTCGCGGCGTGGCTCTC
>SYAK01000535.1 GCA_005788935.1 Pseudomonadota bacterium | reverse complement strand
GCGGGCTCGCCCGCGCCGAGGAACCGGCGGACGGAGGGTCAGACATGTGGCGAACGGAAGAAGCACCGCGTGGGTTGTCGCGGAGGTTGTTCCTGAAGGGGTCGGCAGGCGCCGCGGCCGGGGCTGGGCTCGCGGTGACGGCGCTCGGCGGCAGCGGGTGCGAGGATGTCGACGACGGCTGGGACGACACGGCCGACGTGGTCATCATGGGGGCGGGTGGCGCCGGGCTCGTCGCGGCCATCACGGCGGCCGAGGAGGGCGGTGACGTCCTCGTCCTCGAGAAGGGCGACGTCGTCGGCGGGACGACGGCGGTCTCGGGCGGACAGATCCAGGCCGCTGGCACGCTGCTGCAGCAGACGCAGGTCACCGACGACTCGGCCGACAAGCACGCCGCCTGGTGGCTCGCCGGGAGCGACGGCGTGGCGGACCCCGAGCTGCTCGGGCTGATCGCCCGCGAGGCGGCCGACGCGGTCGCCTTCATGGAGAACCTCGGCATGACCTATGCCGGGCTCTACGCGGTCTCGCGCATCCCGACTGTGTCGCCAGACCTCTTGCGCGCCCGCATCCACGTGCCCGAGGTCGACCCCGACGACGTCCTCGCGGGCGGCGCCCGCCACATCGCCTTGCTGAAACAGCGCGCCGAGACCCTCGGGGTCCGCTTCCGCCTGCAGGAGACGGTCGAGGCCCTCTACGTTCACCACCACCGCGAACACGAGATCGTCGGGGTCCGCACACGCCGCCGCCTCGCGGACGGCTCCGACGAGGCGTGGCGCATCCGGGCCCGCCGCGGGGTCATCCTGTGCGCGGGCGGCTTCGACCATAACCGCGAGATGAGCCGGGCCCACTCGCCTCAGCAGCTCTGGGAGCTCGACGACGGCGTCTGCTGGTGCGTCCCGACGAACACCGGCGATGGCATCCGGCTCGGCATGGCGGCGGGCGGCGACCTCGCCTCGGGCATGAGCGCGACCATCGGCTATCCGATGGCCACAATGGGCGCCTCCGACGCCGTCGGTGGCCTGTGGGTCAACCTCCACGGCCACCGCTTCGTCGCCGAGGACGCCCACTACGCCTTTGCGATGCGCGCCATCTTCGCCCAGGAGCGCCACCTCGCGTGGGCCATCTTCGACGACGCCACCGCCGCGCTCGGCGGCGCGACGCTCGGCGGCCTCTTCGCGAGCTGGTCCGAGGACCTGTCCGACGAGCTCGAGAGCGGCACCCTCGTGCGCGCCGACACGCTCGAGGCGCTCGGCGAGGCCCTCGGCTGCAACGGCGAGCAGCTGCGCGCCACGGTCAACCTTTGGAACCGCGACATGGACCGCGACGGGGTCGACACCCTCCTCGCCCGCACCCGTGCTCGCACCCGCATGGGCGATGGGCCGTATTGGGCGCTGCGCATCCGCTCGGCCAACCTCGGGTCCTGCGGCGGGCTCCACATCAGCACGCGGGCCGAGGTCCGAGACCGGCGCGGCGAGGTCATCCGCGGGCTCTACGCGGCGGGCATGAACGCGGGCGGCTTCATCGGGACCTTCTATCCCGGCAGCGGGACGGCCGTCATGGCGACCCTCGTGCTCGGTCGCGTGGCTGGACGCAACGCCATGGGTCACACCACGAGCGACGTGCCAGCCTCGTCGGCAAGCGCCGTGTCGCTCATCTGAAGCGACACCGAGGCCCGGCCTGCGAGGCGCATGTCCCATGGACACACGCGCGTCCGGAGCCTCCTTCACCGCGTGTGGCATGCGACCTTCCCATGCCACACGCGCGGTGGCCGCCTCGCCCGCCGGGAGCGCGACGCTCGGCGCGTCGAGGTCGTTGGAGCGGGATGAACCGGGCGCAACCGGCCGAGCAGCGGCCCCGCCCGCGGTGTTGTGAAAGCCCCCGTCAGGCAGCGGCTCCATGGGGCCGAGCGTCACCTGGCTGGCCACGGTGGTCCTCGTCGCGATCGACGCGGCCGATGGCGCTCTCCTGGCGACCGGGAGCGCCGCGCAGCCCGTGGGGGACCGGCGCCAGGACCCGGGCGGCGCCGAGGAGCCACGGAGGCGGCCAGATGGGGCCGCACTTCGTCGGGCGGCCGACCGGTGAGGCGAGCTGGCGGCATGCGAGGCCAAATGGGTCGAGGCAGCGGTGTCCCTCACGTACCGTTTGAACCGCATGATCCCCCATGCCGCCACCCGCACTGGTCTGATCGTGAAACGTTCTGTTTCAACAATGCTTCATCATGAATCATGATGTTTCAGAGTTGTTTCAACCAGCCGCGATCGGCGGGGGCTTCGGCACATCCTGGCGCGGGTCACCCGCGATCGGTGGGTGAGGCCGAACCCCCCGACCACCGCGTCGCCACCCCGGAGGTGCCGCGGGCACGTGGCTTGCAGCCTCTGTCGCCCGAACGGCGCGCCGCGGAGGCCCGCCGGGTTCGCGGAGGTGTACATGGAAGAGGTCGAACGGAGCGGGGCGCTGGTGGGATTTCCCGGCGAGCGGGCCCTTCAGCGCGGTGCGTGGATGACGGCGGGGCTCATCGCGTCGCGAGCCGACGCGCAGCGCGATGCGTGGCGGGGTCAGGTGCTCGTCGATGCGGGCGGAGTCGTCTGGGACGGTCTTACCGACGTGGTCGTCGTCGGCAGCGGGGTCGCAGGTCTCGTCGCGGCGATGACGGCGCGCGAGGCGGGCGTCGAGGTGGTCGTCGTGGCTGGCTCCGAGGCCGCGCGTCGAACCTCGGGCGATGGCCTCGTCGCCGCGCTGCCTGGCCTCGACGCGGCCACACATGGCCTCGACGGGCCCGCGCTGGCGGTGCCGCTGAACGGGCACAACGGGTTTCGCGACGTCCTGGCGCTCGGTCGCGTGGGGCTCCGCCTCGACAGCGTCGCGACCGCGTCCGACCTCGGGTTGCCGGGCGTTGGAGGCTTCGACCTCGCCTGGCAGGCAGGGGTCGTGGATGGACTCGTCGTCGGCGAGCCTGGCGGGCCGGTCCTCGGGGTACGACTCGACGGCGGCGAGGGCCCGCGCTTCATCCGCGCCCTGCGGGGGGTCATCCTGACCTCGACCTCGGCGGTCCCGTCGCACCAGGACCGCGACGACGACGACGGCGCAGGAGACGGTCTGGTGCTCGGACTCGCGGCGGGCGGCGAGGTGGCGGACGGGCTCTCGGCCACGGTCGGCTGCCCGGTCGCGGTCATCGGCACGAACGACGACGTCAACGGACTCTGGGTCAACCTCGCAGGCGAGCGTTTCATCGCCGAGGACGCCCACCACGCGACCGCCATGCGCGCCATCGAGCGTCAGCCTGACGGGGCCGCGTGGGCCATCTTCGACGCGGCGACGGCGGCCCTCGGCGGTGAGGTGCTTGGCGCGCTCGCGGGCGGCTTTTCGCGCGATCTCGCCGATGAGCTGGCGCTCGGCCTCATCGTGCAGGCGACGACGCTCGAGGCGTTGGCCTTCGACCTCGGGGTCGATCCGGACGGCCTCCTGCGCACGGTCGCGGCGTGGAACGACGACATGCGCAGCCTCGGCCGCGATCGGCGCTTCGGGCGTCAGGTTGCGCTGAGACCCCTCGGGGCGGGGCCTTTCCACGGGCAGCGGGTGACGCCCGTGCGGCTCGAGGCGGGCGGCGGCCTGCGGGTCAACACCGAGGCGCAGGTCATCGACCACCGCCAGCATCCGATTCCCGGGCTCTATGCCGCGGGCTCGGCGGCGGCCGCCTTCATCGGCACCTGGTACCCGCGCGGCGGACCGCGGCTCGCGGGGCTCGTGCTCGGGCGCCGGGCGGGTGCCCACGCTGCGGGCGATTTCAACCCGTGCCCACCCGAGGCCCTCGCGCGTGGCCTGCGTTGACGCACGCCCCTTGAGACAGGAGCGAACCCCATGAGCTTCATGACCTTGCTGACCATCCTCGCCCTCCACCTCGCCGAGCTCGGGCTTGGTGCGTGTGAGGGCACGACCCACCACCTGGATGTGCGCGACGACACGGGCGCCGACACCGACCTCCCGGACACGGACGGGCTTGAGGTCGTCCCCGACGCCGATCCCCTTGACGTGCCGCACATCGACGCGGCCGAACCCCCCAACTGGGAGCTCGAAGTGGCCCCCATCTTCGCGAGCCGGTGCGTCCCGTGTCACGGGACCTGGGCCAACAGCTACGCGGGCGTCCTGCCGCGCATCGAGTCTGGACGCCTCCGGGCTCAGGTCAGCTCGGGCCATCGCATCTCGGGACCCGACCAGGCGACCGTGCTGGCGTGGCTCGACGCCGGCTATCCCGAGCGCTGAGACACGGCGATGTGATTTCGGTGTCTCACGATGTGACACGATGTAGTGGCGCGATTTTCTGGCACATGTCTTGCGTGTGCTGAGGCCACTGCCACGCTGGCGCCCGGGTTCCCCCCGTCGCGCGGCGACCCCTCCCTCGACCTCGCGCGCACGGTGTGTGCGGGGCGCGGAGGAGGCAGACGACAGGAGAATGTGCATGCAGCTGATGCGGTTCATCGTCTCTGGCGCGCTGGGCCTCGGGCTCGCCGTCGGGGGCTGCTCCGATGATGACGGGACCCCGTCGAGCGATGTGACGGATGTGGCGGACGACACCGCCGGAGATGTGGAGGATATGGAGGATGACACGACGGATGTGGCAGATGATGTGCCGCCCGATGATGTGGCGGATGATGCGACCGATGACGTAACCAATGACGTGGCCGACGACACGGTCGTGCTTCGTTCCGAGCCCCTGACGCTCGTCGCGACGCTTGACGGCGAGCTCGCCGACGAGGTCCCGGAGCATGGCGGGACCCTGTCGCTCGTCGCGACGTGGAGCGGGACCCCGGGCGTCCACGCGTGGCGCCAGACGGGCGGGCCGACGGTCGGTCTGACCGACGAGGGGCCTCACCGCGCCTCGGTTGACCTCTCGGGGCTCGAGGTGGCCGCGCCCACCCGGCTGGTCTTCACGATCGAGCCAGGCGGCTCGGGCGGGTCTGGCGGCAGCGGGTCGGGCGGCAGCTCGGGTAGCGGCGGGACGAGCGGTAGCTGGCCGTCGGTCGGTGTCACGGTGACGCCTGTCGACCGCATCTCCGCGCTGGGCGAAGGTCAGCAGCTCGGAGGCTCCACCTCGGCTGTCGCGACCTTTGGTCACGCGGGCGCACGCTGGGTGGCGTTCGGGGTCGGCAACCGCCTGACGCTCGCCCCGCTCGGGCTGGTACGCGGTGTGGAGACGCGCCTCATCGTGCCCGGGGCCATCCGCGACCTGCGGGTCTTCGAGACCTCGGTCGCGGGGGTCGCGCGCCGCTTCGCGCTGATGGCGATGGGGACGGCGGGTGTCGGCGTCGTCGAGGTGACGGACCCGACGAGCCCGCAGCACGTCGACAGCGCGCGCCTCGATCACTTCCGTGATGGCATCGTCTACACCGACGGCGGCGGCACCATCCAGACCGACGGTGTCCTGCAGACCGACCAGGCCGAGGTCAGCTGCGTCGAGACGGACGGGACGACCGCCTGGATCGGCGACGCGGGCTGGGGCATCAAGGCCTTGCCGCTCGAGAGCCTGCTCGGGCCGATGCCGCGGAAGGCGAACGGGACGCTCGCGACGGTCGCCGAGCGCTACACGCTGCATCACGCCGGTGAGACGGGCTGGGGCGGGCCGCTTCAGATCCGCCACGTCCGGGGGCGGCTCTTCGTGGCCCAGGGCTTCCTCGGGCTCGGCATCTATGACGGCGCGACCCTCGAGAGGGTCGGCGGCTACAACCTCTACACCGACGCGGACGTCGTCGAGGACTGGTTCATCGGGATGGACGTCCGGGACGCGGTCGCGCGTGACCCGGAGACCGGCGAGCCCTTCCTCGACCCCGACACGGGCATGCCCGACCCGCGCCAGGTGAGCTTCGAAATCGACGAGGTGTGGCATGGCGCACAGAGCGCACCGACGCCGTGGGTCGAGTTCGAGCGCTACGGTCGCTATTACTACATGGCCCGCGGGGTCGACGTCGCCTCGTGGGAGACGGGCGGCGGGATGGGCATGGGCTCGAGCAGCAGCACGCGTGATATTGCCTACATTGCCTACGGCCTCGGGGGGCTCGTCGCGGTCGACGTCTCGGGCTTCGACGCGGCTCGCGGGCACAGTCCGGTTCGGGTGGAGTGGCTCGGCTACGCGCCTGCGGTCCCGCCGCACGGCCCCGAGATGCCGACGGTCGAGGACGCGGAGTCCGAGGGCAGCGGTTCGGGCGGCAGCGGTTCGGGCGGCAGCGGTTCGGGCGGCAGCGGCTCGGGCGGCAGCGGGGGTGGTGGCGGCTCTGGCTCCGGCAACGGCGGCTTCTTCAGCCACTCTGGCTGGGGCAGGCTCAAGGACGCCGGCGTCGGCAGCGTGGCCGTCCGCGGTGGGCAGGTCTGGTTCGCCGACCACTTCGGTGGGCTCGTCGTCATGGAGGGCGCGGACGATCCACGCGGCCGCTGGCACGGTCAGCGTGGGGCTGGCGAGTACGACAACGACAGCGTCGGGACGCTCGGCGACCACGCGCCGAACTACGAGTTCGTGACCTCGTATGACATGGGGGCGTGGGACGCGGAGAACGACAGCTCGCTTCCGCGCTGGATGTACGAGGCCCCCGTGCTGCTGACGACGGGCGAGGTCATCGGGCACGGTGGGGCAATCAGCCTCGAGCCGTCGATGACCACCTCGGCCTCGGGTCCTCCCGATCTCGCGCAGGCTGGCGGCTCGGGCGGGCTGGCGCTCTTCGACATCCGGAGCCTCACCACGGGCGCCTATGCGGACCGTTTCAGCCTCGTCGCCCAGCACGTCTCGCTCGACGTCCTCGGCGCCGCGAGCGACGGCACGGCGAGCGCGCCGATGAACCTGGGCCACACCCAGGGCGTCGCGGGCTCGGGGCGCTTCATCTACGTCGCAGACGGCCCGCACGGCGTGTCCGCGTGGCAGGTCGCCGACGACCTCGGCAACCCGCTCGACCCGCCCACCCTCGTCGGTAATTCATTGCAGGGCGAGTCCTCGGCCACGGTCGACGGCGTGACGATCTACCCGATGCCCAACGCTGCGGGTGTCATCTACGACCCATCCACGCAATCCGTCCTGTCGATGTCGATGAACTTCGGCGTCCGCCGCGCCTCGGTCAGCGCCATCGAGGCGGGGCAGGGGAGCGAGGATGCGCCGCTGCTCATCGCGCCCCTGGGGCAGGACTTCTTCGAGCACACGACCGAGAGCGGCCAGGTGGGCGGCATCGTCGCGCAGGACTTCGCCACCGACGCGAAGGTCGAAGGGACGCTCGCGTTCGTGGCGGATGGGCGCAACGGGCTGACGGTCTATGACCTCTCGAAGAACCCTGCCGTGCCGGGCTCGGGCTTCATCGCGGGCAACCTCGGCGGCACGACAGGCGAGAAGCCAGGCCTCGGGCGGGCCACCGGCATCGAGCTCTGGCGGGACAGCCGAAGTGGCAAGCGCTACGCCTTCGTCGCGGCGGGTGCGAGCGGGCTCGGTGTCGTGGACGCGACGACCCCCGCGGACATGCGCTACGTCAAGGTCTTCCCGCCGATCAAGGTCGAGTCGGATGGTCCGGTCGGCAAGGCGGACGGGCGGTCGGTTGACGTCCGGGTCGTCGGCGACACGGTCTGGCTCAGCTACAGCACCTTCGGCATCGTCGCCTACGCCATCGAGGACCTCATCGCGCCGCTGCCAGACGGCGTCGACCCGCTCGCGATCTGGTCGCGTGGCGGCGATGGCGGCACGTATGATCATCGGCCCGTGGCGCTCGGCCAGCTGAAGCTGTCGGACATCGCCGGATATGCCAATGTGCCATGGGAATTTCTCGGATTTGACGCGATCGTCGCGGGTCGCACCGTCGAGCTCTACGTCGGCGCGGGCG
Organism: Pseudomonadota bacterium; assembly: GCA_005788935.1. The sequence goes on along the minus strand of SYAK01000535.1, from coordinate 2,921 downwards.
AGGCCGGGCTCGCGGCCCTCGACGCCTCCGACCCGCGCGCCCCGCGCCTCCTCGGGGTCGCGTCGACGAGTGGCTCGGCCACCGCGGTCCACGTCATGAACGGCCGCGTCTACGTGGCTGACGACGGCGGCGGGCTCGCGGTCTTCCGCTGACCTGAAGCCGTCCCACGAGGGGGCGGGCGGGTGTCTCCGGGCACCTGTCCCGCCCCTTCATCCTTGACCCGTCATCGCCGGCGTGGCGCGCCTCAGGCGGCCGAGGAGGCCCGTCTGGAGGGCGAGGCCGTGCAACCCGATGTGTGGTGTGCTGCGCGCAGACGCGAACGCGCGGCGCTTCTGGCTGGCGACGGGCCGCTGGCCGGGGTATATGCCGAGCGACGTCATGACGCACCTGCCCTCCACGCCCGCGGCGCCTGCTGGGACTGGCCGCCTGCCGCACACCCCACCGCCCCTCGCCTGGCGCGGTCTGAACGCGGTCATCTGTGCCTGCGCGACCCTGATGGTCGGCGCGTGTGGCGCCAGCCAGTCGCGCGACACGCGCAGCGGCGAGCGCGACGGGGTCGTCGCCCGGGCCTGGCTCGACGACCCCGACGGCGCGCTGTCGCCCGAGGCGGCGCTCGGGCGCGTCTGGACCCCATTCGATGGGACGCTGTCCCGCGGCTACGTCACCTCGACCACATGGCTGCGCCTCCGGATCGATCCCGCGGCGGCTGGCCCGCCCTCTGTCGCAGGCGACCGCCGCGTCGTGCTGATCATCATGCCGGGCCACCTCGACGAAATCGCTGTCTACCGCGCGGACCGCCCGTCGGAGCCCCTGGCGCTGCTCGGCGATACGCACCCGCCGCCAGCGGCAAGGCAGGCGCTGCTGTCGCACACGGTCGTTCTTGACGAGGCCACGTCGCCATTCGAGGTGCTCTTGCGGCTTCGCACGCAGAGCACGCACAGCATCGACGTGCAGGCGCTCCGCCGGGACGAGGCGGGAGCACAGAGCCTCCGCCAGCACGCGCTGGTGATCGGACTCCTGGTCTTCATGGCCATGGTCATCGCGTGGGCGGCGACGGCCTGGCTGGAGCAGCGCGATCCGCTGCTGGGTCTGTTCATCGCGCACGAGCTGGGGGCGCTGCTCCTGACGCTGCTGCTGCCAGGGGTGCTGCGCCTGCATGGACCCGACTGGCTCGTGCCGGCGCTTGACCGCGTCACCTCCCTCGCGATCCCTCTCAACGCGTTGATTGCCATCTGGTTCCATGCCCGGCTGCTCGGCGACCTGGACATCCGGAAGACCCCCTCGAGGCTGCTTCGGGCGAGCGCGCTTGGTCCGCTCGTCGCGCTGATCCTCGTCGCCTCCGGCTTTGTCCATGTGGGGCTGCTCATCAATCAGGTCGCGATCCCGTCCGTGATGTTCCTCCTGGTCGTGACCGCCTGGCGGGTCCGACTGGAACCCGTCGGCGACCGGGCGCCGAGCACCCTGTGGCAGCGCGCCTATCTCATCGCCGTCTATGTGGTGATGGCCGCCCTCACGGTGCCACAGTCGCTGCGCGCCCTCGGTCTGCTACCGGCGCCGCGCTGGTCCTTCCTCGGGTTCTTCACGTACAGCGTCGCAAGCGCGTTTCTGTTGGGGCTCCTGCTCGCGTACCGGGCCGCCGAGGCCCGACGCCGACGCGAGCGGGAAGCGTCCGCGCGGGACGCGCTTCAGCGCGAGGCCGCGGCCCAACGGGCGCGGGCCACGGAGCAGTCGGAGCTCCTGACGATGCTGAGCCACGAGCTCAAGACGCCGCTGTCGGTCGTGACGCTCGCGCTTGGAGACAGCAACCTGAGCCCCTCCATGCGCACGCGCGCACGGAGAGCGGTGGACAACATGCGCGACGTGGTCGACCGCTGCGAGCAGACCGCGCGGTACGACGACGACGTCGCCCGTCTCGGCCCGTCGCCCACGCTCGCCCCCGTCGCGCTCGACGAGGTGCTCGAGGCGGGCCTCGACGCGCTCGGGCAGCCGGACCGGGTCGACCGGGACGTCGCCGCGGCGCTGCCGGCGTGTCGCACCGATCGGCAGATGGCGCTGATCGTGGTCGGGAATCTGCTCGAGAACGCGCTGAAATACGGACCTCCCGACGGGCGCGTGCGGGTCCGCCTCGCGCCCGACGAACGCGACGGGCTGGCTGGGGTCGCGCTGCGCGTCGCCAACCCCGAGGGCGCGGCTGGGAGACCCGACGCAGCCCACGTCTTCGACAAGTACCACCGTGGCGCGCGCGCACGCCATCGCTCGGGTTCCGGCCTTGGTCTCTACCTCTCGCTCCGCCTCACGAGACGGCTCGGCGGCACGCTGTCGCTTCGCGCCCCAGAGGGTGGCGACGTGGAGTTCGAGCTGTGGCTGCCTTGCCGCAGCGATCCGGTCACGCCTGAAACATCATGAAAGATTCCGGCTGGGGGACCTGCTAGGGACCTGCGAATGCCTGAAAAGACTTCAAGTCCCGCCTCCCGCAGCCGGGCGCGCCTCGCGGCCGTAGCACCGAGCGCCCCCGTTGCCTGAGGCTCGCCCGATGGACGCCCTGCTGAGCATCTGCATCGTCGAGGACCATGACGACCTGCGGGACTCGCTCGTCGAGGTGCTCGACGGGATCGGGCACAAGGTCGTCGCGTTCGGTTGCGCCGAGGATCTCAATGACGCGTGGGCGAACGATGCGATCGACCTCCTCATCGCCGACCTGAACCTCCCTGGAGAGGACGGTCTCGCGCTGGTGAGCCGGCTGAAACGGGCCCAGCCGAGCCTGAGGGTCCTGATGATGAGCACCCGCACCGCGGTCGGCGACCGCGTGCGCGGCTACGACCTCGGCGCCGACATCTACCTGCCGAAGCCCGTCGACAAGCGGGAGCTGCTCGCCGCGGTGCGCTCGCTGGGGCGGCAGCTCCGGTTCGACGCCCACGCTC
>SYAK01000534.1 GCA_005788935.1 Pseudomonadota bacterium | reverse complement strand
GGGTGCTGTGCGCGGCACTGGCGCGACCCAGGCTCCCGAGAGCGGCGGCTCGGCGGCCACCGGCGCCACCGGCGCGGGGGGCGAGGTCAACAGCGCGCGCGACGGCTCGGCGGGCGAGGCTGGCAGGCGCACCCGGTTGAAGAAATCAGCCGCCTTCAGCCGTGCCAGCTCCTGACGCGTCATCGGCCCGCGGAGAAAGCTCATCGCCATGCGCGTCCGCATGACCCGCGGGGCGCCGAGATGCGCGCTCTGGAGCACGAACTGTCGCCCCTCGAGTCCACCGACGAGGCGTGACAGGGTCCCGCGCGACAGCGACCCGGCACCCGAGTCGGCCGCCATCAGGCCGTCGAGCACCCGGTCGCGGTCCTGCTCGGTCTGGAGCTTGCCGATGAGCCACGTCCCCGCGTTCGACAGGGCCTTGTAGTCGACGTCCACGGGGTTCTGGGTCGCGAGCACACAGCCAAGCCCGAAGGCCCGCGCCTGCTTGAGCAGCGTCATGATCGGCCGCTTCGACGCCGGGTTCGCCGGGTGCGGCGGCAGGTAGCCGAAGACCTCGTCCATGTAGAACAGCGCCCGCAGCTCGCCCGTGCCCGGCTGCTGCCGCATCCACGCGACGAGCCGCTCGAGCAGCAGCGTCACGAAGCTCATCCGCTCGCTGTCGTCGAGATGGGCGAGCGAGAAGATCGACGCCCGCGCTGGCCCACCCGCCACAGGGCGCGCGAGCAGGGCGTCCGGGTCAAGCCCGGGGCCCTCCATCCAGGCCGCGAAGCTCGGCGAGGCGATGAGCCCGTTCAGCTGCATCGCGAGCTCACGCCGCTTCTTGGGCGGGTGGACCTCGTCGATCGGGAAGACGCCGAGGTGCTGCATCGGCGGCGTGTCAATAAGTCGAATGAGACCAGCCAGATCGAGGGGTTGCCCGCGCTCCCAGACGTACGCCAGGATGTTCGAGACGAGGATCGCCTCGCGCGACTGGAGCGGATCGGCTGGCACGCGGACAAGCGACAGCAGCGCACCGACGACCCCCGCGATGAGGTCGCTCCGGTCCTCGGCGGGCAGCTCGGCGAAGCCTGGCGGCGGGCTCAGGGCGCGCAGCAGCGAGACCGGCACGCCCGCGGTCGAGCCGGGCGTGAAGACGGTGAGATGCGACCGCTCGCGCATCGCGGCGATATCATCCGGGGTCAGCCCGTCCGCCGCGAGCCCGCTCTTCCAGCGCTCCGCGAGGCGCGCTCCCTCGGCGAGGCGGTCGCCGCTCCCCTCGGGCAGCCACGCGGCGAAGCGCTCGGGCGCCAGATCCGGCCACGCGAGCGCGAGGTTCGCAAGGTCGCCCTTCGGGTCGATGGCGATGAGCGGAACTCCGCCGCGAAGCGCCTCCTCGAGCAGCGTCAGCGCGAGCCCGGTCTTGCCCGAGCCGGTCATCCCGAAGATGAGGCCGTGGGTCGTCAGGTGGCGCGCGGGGTAGCGGATGGGCTCCCCCGACTCGAGCTCGCGTCCAACGAAGAGGTCCATGGGGTGGCCGCCTTGTCGTCTGGCTTGTCGTCCCGTTGGCCCTCACGGGCCGCGTTCACAGCTTCAACAGCAGCTCGGACGCGCAGGCCCGCATGATCTCGAGGACCTCGTGATAAGCCATCGTCCGCTGCGTCAGCTTCTTCGTCAGCTTGACCCGCCCCTCGTCGCGCCCCTGGAACATGTGCAGCTCGGCGGGCCGCTCGTGGGGTCGCTGCGCGTTCGTCTTGGCGTCCGGAAAGCCCGCCTTCAGGAGGGTCTCGTAGAGGATGCGGCGCAGCTCGCGGTCCACGCGCCCGACGACCGTGCTGCGCCCCGCCGCCGTCTGCGTCTCCATGCGCAGCTCGCCGTTGCCCCAGATGGAGAGCTCGTGGCGCCCCCCGTCGTCGTCGATGTCGCCGTCGATGAACAGCAGCTCGAGGTCGTCGTCGCGCCCCTCGAGGTTCCGCGCCCACAGGTTGCCCTTGTCGCTGCGGTGCTCGGGGGTCGGCGGGGTCATGTCGTCCGAAGTCCCGCGGATGACGCGCAGGGTGACACGCCCGACGACGACGACGTCACCGTTGCGCAGGGTCTCGTCCTCGATCTGCTCGTCGTTGACGAAGGTGCCGGTATCGGAACGGAGATCCTTGACGATGAGGACCCCGTCATCCCACTCGAGCTCACAGTGCTCGCCCTCGACGTCGCGGTTCTCGATGTTGATCTCGCACCCGCTCGAACCGACGGCGATCTTGCGCTCCTTCTCGCCCATCGACACACACGCGAGCTGCCCGCGGCCGTCGCGGTAGATGATGTGGAAGTTCGGCAGCCCCGGGTCGAGCTCGTCGTCGTCCCAGTCATCGCCCCATTCTTCGTATTCGACCTGTGCGATGGCCTTGTGTTCGACGAACGAGACGCGGACCTCGAAGCGCCCGCACTTGACGACGTCGTTGTCCTGCACGACGCCGCGGCGGATGCGCTCCTCGTTGATGAAGGTGCCGTTCGAGCTGCCGACGTCGCGAACGACGACCTCGTCGGTCTCCTTGTCCCAGCCGATCGAGCAGTGCTTGCCCGAAACACTCGGGTTGTGGACCTTGATGGTCGCCCCCTCGCGCCGCCCGACGAGGATCGGCTCGCGGTCGCGCTCAACCCGGACCTCGGCCTGCTGCCCGTCGTCGTCGATGTAGAGCAGATAGCAGGCGAGGTTCGCCTTCGCCGAGACCTTGCGCGCAGCCTCGGGCGGAGGTGCCGCGACCACGGCCTGAGGTGCGGCCACGGGCGCCTCCTCCTCGAGGACCTCGGGCGTGCTTGACGAGAAGAAGTCGGACGCGTCGAAGCCTTTCGGCCTGGCGGTCTCCTGGCGTGCAGCGACGGGCGCCTCGGCGGCCTTCGGCGACGCCTCTGCGCCCCCCCCGCGCCGACGCGACGGGAGCGGCCCGTCGAAGAGCGCGTCGAGATCGTCGCGGCCGCGCTTGGGCGCGTCGGCAGCTGGCATCGCAGCCCCCGCGAAGGTCGGCTCGTCACGGCGGACCTCGCGGTCGCGTCCGGGCGGCGGCGCGGCAGGCGCCTCGACCACGTCCCCCGACTCGAGCCGGACCATGACGCCGCCACAGTTGACGACCGTCCCGACCTCGACGCGCGCCCGCGTGATCTTCTTGCCGTCGATGTAGGTGCCAGCCGTGCTCTCCTGGTCGGTCACGACGACTCCGCTCGGCGTCCAGGTGAAGACGGCGTGGCGCCGGCTTACCGAGCCGCGCGAGACGCGGATCTGGCACTCCGGATTGCGCCCGACGAGGACCTCGGGCGCCTGCGCCCCGATCGCCACGTTGAACTCCTGCTCGCCTTCTGCCCAAACCAGTTCCATCGGTCCTCGATGCATCGGTTGAGGGAACCCGGAGACGATAGCGCCCGGATGGCGGGGCCGTCAACGGCTCCCCCGCGGCGCACTGCTTCAGGCCCGCTGCACCCCGCGTCGGGCGGCGACCACGTCCCGGTAGCGGGCGGCGATGCGGGCGCCATAGGCATCCCAGGTGAGCGCCCCGCGCGCGCGTCCGAGCGCGGCCTCGCCCATCGCGCGGAGCGCCTCGCGGTGGCCGTGGCACCAGACCAGCCGCTCCGTCAGCGCCTCCACGTCACCTGGCGGGACAAGGAACCCCTCGACGCCGTCGGCGGACAGAAGGTCGGCGCCACCCGACGCACGCGACGACACGAGCGGCAACCCGCAGGCCATGGCCTGCGCCTGGACGGCCGCGAGCCCCTCCTCGATCGACGGCATCACGAAGACGTCGCCCTGCGAGAAGTGCCGATGCAGCTCGGCGTTGGCGATCGGGCCGACGAAGCGGACCGCGGGGGAGGCGTGGCGCGCCGCGAGCGGGGCAAGCTCGGGCAGGACCGGTCCGATGAGCCACAGCTCGGCGTGCGGCAGGGCGGCGCGCGCGAAGGCCTCGAGCAACACGTGGATGCCCTTGCGAACGCCGAGACTGCCGCAGGTGATGACGCGGAACGTGGCCCGGTCGTCGCGCGGGACGGGCCGGAAGCGGTCGAGGTCGACGCCGGTGTTGACCATCACGATCCGACCGGGGTCCACACCACGCGCCACGAAACTGTCTGCCGCAAATGACGAATTCGTCTGGATGAGGTCGACCTCTGCGTACTCCTCGAGCTCGCGCTCGACGGTCCGCTGCGCTTGCGTGAACGGCAACCCGAGGCGGTCGTGCTCGCGCGCGAGGAGCGCCATCTGCTCGGCGATGTGGGCGCTGCCGCGGACGAGCACGGTCGTCATGCCAAGGCCCCGGGCCCGCCGGAGGGCGCGCAGCGAACAGCCGCTCCAGCCCACGAAGATGTCCGACCCCTCGCGCAGTCCTCGGGCCGTGAAGACATCGTGGGCCTCGCGCAACCACCACGCGGCCTCCGGGTCGCGTGGTGCGAGGCGGTGGGCGGCCTCAACCGCGAACTGAAGGCAGTTCGAGCGGACGTGCGCGCGCGGGAACTCGGTGCGGAAACGCCGTGGGAGGTACCAACCCGGGTAGGACGTGAAGAGCGTCCCGAGATGACGCCTCCGGTAGAGCTCATTGGCAAGGGAGTACGCGTGGAACGCCCCGCAGACCGAGACGTCGACCGTGAACGGGCGGCTGTCCGACGTCACGTCAGCCACCGAGGCGCCCGAGGAAGGTCCCGAGGACAATGAGACGCCAGTACCGGTCGAACCCGCGGAAGAGCTCAAGCCGCGTCGGCAGTGGCACTGGCCGCACCCCGACCGCCTCGAGGGCGTCGCGCGAGGCGGCGAGGCGATCCCGCAGCGCGCCGAGCTCGGGGGCGAGCAGGTAGCGGAACGGGAAGGTGAATCCCCGCCGCGGGCGCTCGATGAACCAACCCGGGAAGCCGCGCGCCCGAAGGGCGGCCCGGATGGGCTGCTTCGACACGTCGAGCGGGCCGCGCCAGAAGTCGCCCGGGATCTCGCGGAAGAGCCGAATGAGGTCGTGATCGAGGAACGGGACGCGCGCCTCCATCCGGTTCTCGGCGGTGGCCTTGTCGACCTTGACGAAGGCGTGGCCGATGAGGTCGAGCTGCCCCTGAACGTAGCCCCAGTCGGAAAACGGAGAGGATGGCTGCGGCCCACTGAGCCACGTTGGCGCGGCCTCCGACGGAGCGCGCGCGAACCAGGCGCTCGGCGGACGGTACCCGAAGCAGACCTCGTCCGCCCCGTCGCCGGTGAAGAGCACGTTGCCAAAGACCTGCGCGTCCTGTGCGAGGGCGCTCAGCAGGAAGTAGGACGGGAGCGCGAGCGGCTGGTCGAGGCGGGCGATCGCCTCGTCAGCGCGGCGACCGAGCTGGCGCCACGGCGTCGTGAAATGGAGCCTGGCGCCGAGCTTGCGCGCGGCGTAGCGCGCGAAGGGCTCGTCGTGCAGGAAGGGCAGCGGCTGCCGCATCGTCAGCAGCTCGGTCTGCGGGGCACGCTTGAGCATCTCGACCGCGAGCAGCGTCGAGTCGAGCCCACCCGAGAAGATGAGGACGGGGGTCCGAAGCCCCGCGAGACGCTTCTCGACCGCAGCGGACAGGCGGCGCTCGAACTCGGCGAGGACGCCCTCGGCGGTCAGCGGAAACGCGAGGGCTTCGGGTGGGCGCAGCTCGGTGCGGGTCCGCGTGACGTGTCCGGTGTCGAGGTCGATGACCAGGGTCTCGCCGGGCAGGACGGGCTCGATACCGTCAAAGAAGCCGGTCGCGGGGTGGGTGAAGCCGTGGGTGAGGTAAAACGCGACCTGCTCGGTCCGCGGCGCGAAGGGCGCGGCCGGACTGCGGGCGTTCTGACGGATGGCGGTGGCGTTGGACGCAAACCAGTGCGCCTGTCCGACACGGGCGTGGAAGAGCGGCTTCTTCCCGACCGGATCGCGATGCGCAATGAGGCGGCGATTGCGGGCGTCATGCAGGATGAAGCTGTAGAAGCCATCGAGGCGCGCAAAGCCCGCGACGCCATCCTCGGCGTAGACCTGGAGGACCGCCTCGCAATCCGAGGTGGTGGTGTGGACGTAGTCCCGTGCAGCGGCCCGCAGGGCGCGGTGATTCCAGATCTCGCCGTTGCAGACGAGCGCCAGCGCCCCCGAGCGCAGCGGCTGGTTCGAGGTCTCGGCCGCGTCGATGACCGCGAGGCGGGTGTGGCGGAGTGACACGCCGTCGACGTCGAGCGCGCCAACAGCGTCTGGCCCGCGGTCAAGCAGCGCGTCGAGGCGAATGCCGGGCGGGACCGCAAGCGCGGCGATGGCGGGGTCATCCCCGCGTACCACGGCATGTCCGAGGATCCCGCACATCGAGCGCTCCGGGTCGGCACTTCAGCACCCACCGACCGCGTTCTTATGTGGTGCCATCCAAGGACGTGTCAACGCCGCGAACCATGGTGGCGACCGCTTTCCGAATGCGTCTGATCAGAGGGATCTCCCCGCTCCGCGGCGTTGACTCCACACAAGGCCCGTCCTAAGGCTGTCGCCATGACGCTCCGGCTCGCTTACGTGACCTCGCACCCGATCCAGTACCAGGCGGGCCTGTTCCGCACGCTCGCAGCCACCCCGGGGATCGACTTCCGCGCATTCTTCGCGTCGCGCATGGGTCTCGAGGCCTATTTCGACCCGGGCTTCGGGCAGGCACTCAAGTGGGACGTGCCGCTGCTCGAGGGCTACGCGCACACCTTCGTGCCCAACTGGTCGGGGCGCTCGGGCGTCGACGGCTTCACGACGCTCGTCAACCCGACGATGAGCCTCGCGCTGAAGCAGTGGGGCGCGGACGTCGCGATCGTGCATGGTTACGCTCACCTGACCTCGATCATGGCGATCGCGGGTTGCCGCCTCCTCGGCATCCCGACGCTGCTGCGCGGCGAATCGAACCTGCTGCCGACGCGCACCCCGGTCGTGCGCGCCGTGAAGGCGCTCGGCCTCGGATTCGGCCGCCGAGCCCTCGCGGGGGCGGTCGCGATCGGCACGTTGAACGCCGCCTACTGGCGCCATTACGGCTTCGCGGACGCACGCGTATTCCGCGCGCCCTATGTCGTCGACAACGCCTGGTTCCAGACGCAGGCCGAGGCCGCGCAGGGCCGGGCGGCCGCCTGGCGGCAGGAGCTCGGACTCGGACCGACCACTCGGGTGGTCGCCTATGCGGCCAAGCTCTCACCGGTCAAGGACTGTGCGACCCTCATCCGCGCGTTCGGGCAGGCGACGATCCCGGACTCGGCGCTGGTCATTGTGGGCGACGGCGCGCTGCGCACCGAGCTCGAGGCGCTCGCGGCCAGATTCCCGGAGACGCGCGTCCGCTTCGTCGGCTTCCGCAACCAGAGCGAGATGCCCGCCGCCTACGCGATGGCGGACGTCTTCGTGCTGCCGTCGGTCTTCGAACCGTGGGGCCTCGTCATCAACGAGGCCATGAACTTCGGCTGCCCCGTCGTCGTCTCGGACGCGGTCGGCTGCGCGCCAGACCTCGTCGGGCCCGACAACGGGCGCGTGTTCCGGGCTGGCGACGCCGACGCCCTCACGGCGGTCCTGAACGACTTGCTGCGGGGTGACGACGTCGACGCACGGCTCGCTGGCATGCGCACTGCCTCCCGCGCCCGGATTGCCCGCTGGGGCATGCCGGAGGCCGCGGCCGGGATCGTCGCGGCGGCCCGGGCGGTCGCACGGCCCGGGAGCGGTGGCGCCTGAACGTGGGCGGCGCGGGCCTCGACGCGCGATGCGTCACTGCCAGACCGCGCAGCCACG
>SYAK01000533.1 GCA_005788935.1 Pseudomonadota bacterium | reverse complement strand
GTGCGCGATGTCGATGAGGTCCTTCGCGGGCGTGACGGTGCCGAGCGCGTTCGAGACCTGCGTTACCGAGGCGAGCTTCGTCCGCGACGTGAAGAGGCGCTCGTACGCGTCGAGCTGCACCTGCCCGCGGTCGTCGACGGGCGCGACCTTCAACTTGAGGCCGCGCTCCTTCGCGAGCAGCTGCCAAGGCACGATGTTGGCGTGGTGCTCGAGCCACGTGATGACGATCTCGTCGCCTGGCTCGAGGAAGCGCCGGCCCCAGCTCTGCGCGATGAGGTTGATGCCCTCGGTCGTTCCGCGGACGAAGACGACCTCGCGGGTCGAGCGCGCGTTCACGAAGCGGCGGACCGACTCGCGGGCGGCCTCGTAGGCGTCGGTGGCGCGGGCGGCGAGCGCATGCGCCGCCCGGTGGATGTTGGAGTTCTCGCGGCTGTAGAAGGTCGAGAGCCGGTCGATGACGGTCTGTGGCTTCTGGGTGGTCGCGGCGTTGTCGAGCCACACCAGACGCAGTCCGCCGTGGACGCGCTCCTTCAGGATCGGAAACTCCTCGCGCAGCGCGTACGGGTCGAAGCCCGCCCCGTCACCGCGCGGAGCGGTCCTCGGAGGCTCGGGCGTCGTCAGCGCACCCACGTCGAGCTCAAGCCCGAGGTGCGGAGGCAACGTCGCGTAGGCCGGCGCGCGCGGCGTTGTCGGGGCGAATGCCGGGGGCCGATCGCGCGGGACCTCGTCGCTCAGCGGCAGCTGGAAGGCGAGGAGGTCCAGTTCGTGGTCCGGACGCGGCGTGTTCCCGACCGGGGCCTGTGGGGACCTCGGTCCTGCGTCGGCGAGCCAGTACGGCAGCGCGTCCGCGGTGTCTGCCGAGGGCGTCGGTCCCGTCGGGGCGCCAGGCACGAGCGAGAGGGCTTGCACGTCAAGACCGTCAAGGTCCTGCGGCAATCCGTCCCGCGGATTGATTCCCTGCGGCTCCCGGGCGGGGAGGGCGGGGTGGGCGGGGTGCGCAGCCGGGCCCTGAGGCGGGGAGAAGGCCGGTCCCGGCGTCGATGGCGCCGTGACCGGCGGGGACTCGAACGCGCCCCCACGCTCCGGTGCGCCGTCGATGCCCGCCCCGTCGACCCCGTACAAGGCGGTCGCGAGCTGCGCGAGAACCGCCGACAGCTGCGTCGGATCGTCGGGCAGGGTCGGGGCCGTCGGGACACGGCCGACGCTCGGCGAGACCCCGGGGGTCGGCACGCCGGGCAGGGCGAAGCCGCCGAGTCCGTCGAGCGGTCCGAGCGATGCGGGCTCGGCCCCGCCGACACCTGGCAGGCCGGTCGGGGCGTCTCGTCCGGGGACGGCGGCCCCCGATCCCGTCAGGTCGGCAAGCGGCGAAGGGAGGTTCGGCACGCGCGGGCTCCGTCGGGCTGGCGGCTCAGGCGTAGTCGTAGAAATGGTCGACCTGCACGTTCTCGAGCACGCCGACCGCGTCGTGGGTCAGGATGGCCGTCGAGCAGTACAGCGAGATGAGGTACTGAGCCGCACCCTGCGGGTTGATGCCCATCATGCGCACCGACAGGCTCGGGCTGACCTCGCCGGGGATGCCGGGCTGGAAGAGGCCGACGACACCGCGCTTCTTCTCGCCGACGCGCAGCAGGAAGATGGACGACCGCCCGTTCTCGATGCGCACCTTCGACGACGGCACGAGCGGAAGGCCGCGCCACGTGAGGAACGGCGAGCCGAACATCGTGACCGTGGGCGGCGGGACGCCCCGGCGCGTGCACTCGCGCCCGAAGGCGGCGATGGTCTTCGGGTGCGCGAGGAAGAATGCGGGCTCTTTCCAGACGAGCGAGATGAGGCTGTCGAGGTCGTCGGGCGTCGGCGGACCCTTGCGCGGCGCGAGGCGCATGTCGGGGTCGACGTTGTGTGCGAGGCCGTAGCCGCGGTTGTTGACGACCTCGTCCTCCTGCTTCTCCTTCATCTTCTCGACCGCGAGGGAGAGCTGCTCCTTCACCTGGTCCATCGGGCTGCGGAAGAGGTCGGACACGCGGGTGTGGACCGCCACCGTGGTCGTCACGGACGACAGCACATATTCGCGCGGGGCCGTCTCGTAGTCGCTGAACGCGCGCGGCAGGACGTCGGTCGGGTCGGGGGTGCAGCGGACGTCGAAGGCGTCGTCGAGGGCCTGATTGACACGGTAGACACCGGCCTCGACGGGTACCCAGGGCAGCATCTGGACGAGCCAGCGCGGGGTCGCGCCGCGCCACTGCGGCGGGGTCTTCGTCGTGTTCGAGAGCTGGCGGGCAGCCCGCTCACCGAGGAAGCGAGGGAAGTCGGACATCTCGTGTTCTCCGCGACGGTTGAAACATGTTCTGCGTAACAAGCCCGCCCGATGGCGTCAAGATGGAAGCCGCGACGCGCCTCGGGCCGCGGCCTACTCTTCGAGGAGCGGGTCGAAGTCCGCGAAATCCTGGCCAATGGGGGACTCCGCAAAGCACTGGGAGAAGACCGCGTAGATGATGGCGTCCTGATGGGCCTCGGAGAACTCGGAGAACCGCACCGCGACCGGCTGCAGCCCGGAGGGCAGGGGGTCCCCCGCTCGGACGATGCTGCCGATGAAGGCGATGACGTGGTTCGGCTGGCCGGGCAGGACGAGCCGAACGTCCATGAGGCTGTCCCTCGTCACGCGACCGTCGAAGTCGAACGAGATGCCGGAGCCGGAGATGTTGGACTGGCAGAGCGCGAAGCCGGGGTGGCTCGCGTCGACCGGCGTCGTCAGCTGTCGCTCGCGCGCCTTGCCGGAGTCTGTCTCGGGGACGCCTTGCGCGTAGACCTGTACGGCCATGTCGGCGCGCCGAAAGTCGCGACGGTCGCCTTCCTTCGCTGGGCCGAGCGGCAGGACGGCCACACGGGCGTCGTCGATGTGCTCGGTCAGCTGGGCCCGCAGACGAAGGATCAAATCGTCATGCGTGTAGAGAATCGTGAAGACGTGCTCGGTCGTCCACGCGCGACTGTCTTGCGTCGGATTGTCGAGCTCGAGCGCGATCTTGTGGGGGCGCGCGACGAGCACCTTCGCGGGGAGTACCGAGATTTGTCCCCCTTGAACCGACACGATGGTGACGTGATGGTCCTCGGCTGGGAGCGGCGGGGCGTTGTCAAGGTGATCGGGGCGGGCCATGGTCACTCCTCTCCGTGCAGCGCGGTACGCATCTGCCGCATGCTTTGTTTGAGGTTGGACGAAATGTCGTTCATGGACGTCAGGAGGTCGGTGATCGCGTCGAACTTGTCGCTAGCACCGTCCCCAGCGGCGTCCCGGGCCTCGAAGAGCAGATCGTTCAAGGATTCGATGCTCGTGCGCCAGTCCCGCGTCGCGCTGTTGAGGTCCTGATACACCAGGTCGAGCTCGTCGCGCACCTGCTCGAGGTCACCGTCGCCGCCACCGCCACCGCGCGCGGCGTCGAGGGCCTCGGCGAGGCGGTCCCGCTCGCGCTCGAGTGCTCCGACGCGGTTGGATTCCCGGTTCAGTTCGTCGCGCATGCGTTCGAGCTTCTGCTGCGTACGCTCGAGCTCGTCGACCAGGTCGGAGTCTTCGCCGCCCTTGGCCTCGTCGAGCGCGTCCCGCAGCCGCGAGGCTTCATCACCGAGTTCGAGGGCCCGCTCTTCGGCCTTCGCGAGGCTCTTCTCGAGGTCTCGCACGATCTCCTCAAGCTCGGCCGTCCGTCCGTCCGACGCGTCCGGGCTGCCGGTCGCCGCTCTGGCGGTCGTGACCTCCGCCTCGAGGCGCGCGACGTCGGCTTCCCGGGCTGCGCTGAGGGCCGCCAGTTCGGCCTGCAGGGCGGCGAGCGAGTCTCGTGAGGTCTGCGCCTCGGCAGAGAGCTCCGCCTCACGGGCCGAGCCCGCGGCCCGCACGGAGGCGAGCTCCGCGACGACCGTGGCCGCGTCTCCCGCGGCGGCCTGCGCCGAGGCGATGTCCGCATCGAGGCGCGCGACGTCGGCCTCCCGGGCTGCGCTGAGGGCCGCCAGATCGGCCTCGAGGCGCTGTTGCAGCTCGGCAGACAGGTTCGTGAGCGCGTCCTTCTCGGCGACCAGCGCCTCGCGCTGCTGCTGCGCCGCTGTTCCGACAGCTGCGAGCTGTTCGCTGAGGGCCCGATGTTCGCCCCTCAGCGCCTCGAGGGCGCCAACAGCGGCCTCAGCAGACGCGCGGGCCTGATCAAGGTCGGCCTCGCGGGCCGCGACCTCAGACTGGGCCGCGTCGCGCTCGGCGACAGCGCTCTGGATCCGGCTCTCGGCCTGGGCCGAGAGGTCCCCGCTCGCGGCTTCAAGCGACTCGAGACGCGCACGCGCCTTCTCGAGATCTTTCTCGAGCGCCTTGCGCTCCTTTTCGGCCGCCTTCATCTCCGTCTTGAGCTGGGCCTGATTCGCGCGCGTCTCCTCATCCTTCGCGACCTGCGCCTCATGCCGCTTCAGGAGCTTCTCGTGCTCCTTTTCGAGCGTCTTCTTTTCCTTGTCGAGTTCGCGCTGCGTCGCCCGCTCGGTCTCGATGGTGGCCTTCAGGGTTGACACGTCGTCCGAGAGCGTTGTCGCTGTCGCTGTCGCCTGTTCGAGCTGCCGCGCCATCGCTTCGGCGCGTGCACGCTCCGCCTCGAGCGCTGCCGCTGCTTCGGCCCCCGATGCATCGAGGGCGCCTCGCGCCGCGTCGTGCTCGGCCGCCAGCTGTCCCACTCGCGCCTCTGCCTCAGCGAGGCTGGCCTCGAGCGAGGTCGAGCGTTCCGTCGCACCCGCGAGCGAGGCCTCGAGCTCGGCGAGTCTCGTCCGCGTTGCGTCCAGATCCCCGACGACCGACTCGCGCTCGCTGCGCCCAGCCTCGAGGGCTTCCTGAAGCCCCGCGAGCTGCTGCGTCAAGTCCGCGGTAATCGCCCGCTCGGCGTCAAGATCCGCGCCGAGCTGCTCGGCCTGCGCCCCAGCGCCAGCCCGCGCCGAGTCGACCTCGGCCTGCAAGGCGGCCGCCCTGGTCTCGGCCGCCGACACGGCGCCCTCGAGCTCCGAGGCCTTCGTCTGAGCAGCCTCGAGGTCAGCCTTGGCCGCCGCCAGCTCACCC
>SYAK01000054.1 GCA_005788935.1 Pseudomonadota bacterium | reverse complement strand
TTCGCGATCTCGCCTTCCTTAACGGGAGAGCCGGCCTCGAACTCGGCGAGGAGCTTCTCGAAGTCGTCAATGTTGGTGTCGACGCGCGGGGCGCCTTTGGGGGCTTGCTGGAGGGCCAAGGGGAACCTTCCGATTGGGGGGCTGGGGCGCGGTGGGTCGACCCGACGCGGGACGACGCGAGACGCGGCCTGGACAAGGGGCGTGGACCCTAGCGACGCGCTTTGCCCTTTGTCAAGTGGCATGGCGACGCGCGTGCGGCCGGGCCGCAGGGCGCTGACGCCGGTTGGCGGCCGATGCACCACGACCGTCCTTGATACGCGTCCCATGTCGGGTATCCTGGCCTCTCAATGTATCCGCGGGGCCCGTCGCGACGCGCGGCTCCCGGAGTTCAGGCCGGTCGCGAGGCGACCGCTGAGCGGCACACGTCCACGTCACCAATCCACCATCCGCCGAAGACGTGCCCGTCGCGGGTCGGCACGCAGACCGGCCCGCTCGCTCCTTGGGTCGCGCCATAGGTCACGGTGCGCAAGGGACACGGGGTCCAGCCTTCGCTGTCGAAGCGAACGGTCAGCCGGTCAGCCGTCCACCGCGCGTACGACGTGTGAGGGGCCGCCGCTGTCACGACCGTGTCCGCCCCGACCTCGATCCCGGCCGCCCCCGGGGCCGTCCACCACCCCGCGAGCGCATGTCCTTCGCGCGTCGCAGCCGCGAGCGGCCCGTAGGCCTCGCCGACCGTCACGACCCGCGACGCCGAGCCGACGAACACCCCGCCCTGCGGGTCGTTCGTCACGACGACCTCCGCTGGCGTGCCGCGCACGTCGCCGGCGGGGTCCCGACATTCAGATAGCCCGTTGGCCTCGCAGACCCGCGTCCCGGCGCAGTCTCCGACCGCGCACGTCGTGAAGGCGGAGCCCGCGATGGCCCGCCCGGAGCAGGTGCACGTCGCCTCCGGGTCCGCGAGCACGCACCGCCGGATGGTCGCCCCCAAGGCGCGACCGGGTCGTGACCTTCGAGCAGGCCTACGGCACAGGGAGCCCACCGTGCGCCCCCACCCGCCCGGGCCTTGGCTTCGGTGGCTGGTGGACGGGCGACGACGGCACCTGGAGCGCGGTCATCGACGTCATGATCGTTGCAACTGCAAGCAATCACGTCGGCGATGCTCGCTGGACTGCGACCGCCTTCACCATCAGCTTCGACGCTCAGGGGGGCGCGACGCCGAGCCCCGCGAGCCTCATCGTGACCTTCGGGGCGAGCTATGGCGCGCTGCCGACGACCTCGCGGGCCGGCTACGCCTTTGGCGGCTGGTGGACGACGCCAGCGGCGCGCGAGGTGACCTACGGCGGGGCCTACGGGGCGCTCTGTGCGCCGACGCGGACAGGCTGCGCCTTCGGCGGCTGGCACCTCGGCGACGGCGGGACCGGCGAGGCGGTCAGCGCGACCTCAATCGTTTCAACTGCAAGCAATCACGTGCTGTGTGGAGTCGCATAATTCTGGCGGGTGAGGTTCCGGAAATTCTGGCGGGTGGTCCCGCCGACAACGCAGCCGGGTCTCACGTTGTCAGCGGGTCACGTCACGGAGACCCGTCAGGTGCACGACATCATGACCCGCTTGAAGGTTCGTCACATGAGGGAGGCCGGTGTGCCTCACGCCACGATCGCCGAGAGGTGTGGCCTCGGGCTTCGCTCCGTCGAGCGAATCACGAAGGAGCCCACGCCGACGCTCGACGAGGTCAGGGCTGGCGCCCTTGCTGGCCGGAAGGGGCCTGGGAGGCCGTCGAAGGCGTCACTGGAGGTGCGCGACAAGGTGCGAGAGCTGCTCGAGGAGGAGCCGGCGCTGCTCGCCACGGAGGTGCTGAGGCGCTCCCGTGCTTGGGGTTACGAAGGGAGCAAGAGCGCGATGTCGGAGCTCGTCCGTGAGCTCCGGCCATCCCCGCACAGGGAGCCCGTGATCCGCTTCGAGGGTGTCCCCGGCGAGTACGCCCAGTTCGACCACGGCGAGGCGTGGGTGAGCTTTGAGGGAGGACGCCTCGAGAAGGTCATCTTCTTCGCAGGGCGCCTGAAACACTCGCGATTCATGCACGTCGAGCTCGTCCCCAACATGCAGGCGGAGCCGACGGCGAGGGCGCTCATCGCGTGCATCGAGGCGTTCGGAGGCAGCACGAAGGAGTGGGTCTTCGATAACGCACGGACGTTGAGGCTCTCGAAGCATGGCGTCCAACCCGTTGTTCTCCATCCGTACTTGCGAGACCTCGTGGCCAGCTACCGCGTCATTCCGACGTTCTGTGCACCTCGCTCGGGCCACCAGAAGGGCGCGGTCGAGCGCCTCGTCGGATACACAAAGAACAGCTTCCTGCATGTCCGGAAGTTCCGGGACCGCGAGGACCTCTGCGCCCAGCTGCGCCAGTGGCTGCATGAAATCAACCACGTCCGTCCGTCTGACGCGACCGGCGTCATCCCGGAGCGCGCCCGTCAGGAGGAGCTGACGTGGCTCCAACAGCGCCCCTTGCTGAACTCGCCTGACCAGCACGCCGTGCATGACCCCGCGGTCGTCGCGCCGACGGGCACGGTCTCTGTCCGCGGGACGGCCTATTTCGCCAGCGCGCGGCGCCTCGGGGCTCCCGCGGTCATTCTCCTCAGGGCGAGAGAGGTCGAGATTATCGTCGGAGAGGCGGGGGAGCGCTCGGTTCATCAGCGCGTGGACAACGCAGGCGTCGTGCAGCGACTCCCCGACCAGCGCGTCGCGGTCCTCGCCAGCATCCATCGCAAGAGAAAACAGGCGACCTTCCGCCGCCAGTGCCTGATGGAGCTCGGGCAGGAGGCCTGGCGGTTCCTCACCGGGCTCATTCATCGCTGCCCCGGAGGCCTCTGGGAGGGGCCGTGCACCGAGCTCTACGACCTCTACGAGCACCACGGCGCCGCCGCCATGCGCGCCGCCTTCGCGCGCTGCAACGCCGACGACGACTTCACCGTCAAGGCGGTCACCGCCGCCCTCCGCAACGGCCCGAGCGCGCTGGAGGTGGCCTGATGGACGCGCTCCCGCTCGAGCTGGCCCCGCTCCTCAAGCGCCTGCACCTCGCCACGGTCGCTCGCAAATACAAGGAGTTCGAGACGCGAGCGGCCGCCGAACAGTGGACCCACCACGAGTTCCTCGTCCGCCTGCTCGCCGAAGAGGTCGCCAACCGCGCCGGCACACGCATCTCGCGCATCTCGCGCCGGTACGCGCAAGGCGCGATTCCCGTACCTCAAGACAATCGAAGAGTTCGACTTCGTCTTCCAGACGTCGGTCCGCAGACAGGATCTCGGCCCGTGGCTCGGGCCAGAGCTCGTGAGCGAAGGGCGCAACCTGATCCTCTCCGGCGGCCCCGGGCGCGGCAAGACCCACCTCGCGGTCGCGCTCGCCTACAAGGCCATCCAGAACGGCTTCGAGGCCCGCTTCGTCACCGCCACAGCGCTCATCGACGAGCTCGCCGAGGCCGCGAGGCGCGGCGCCCTGCGCGAGGTCACCGCCGAATACGTCCAGCCCCACGTCCTCGTCATCGACGAGGTCGGCTATCTCCAGCACGCCACCGCGGCCGCCAACGTCCTCTACGGGGTCATCGACCACCGCTGCCTCCGCAGGCGGCCCATCATCCTGACGACCAACAAGCCGCTCCGCGAGTGGGGCACCGTCCTGCACGACCCGCAGCTCGCAGAGGCCCTCCTCGACCGCATCCTCGAGCGAGGCCAGCACATCAAGCTCGGCGGG
Organism: Pseudomonadota bacterium; assembly: GCA_005788935.1. The sequence goes on along the minus strand of SYAK01000054.1, from coordinate 3,785 downwards.
GCATCCTGGAGGACCCGCGGCCTGAAGGTTCCGGACCTCGTCCCCCGCGGACCCGCGTCCTGAAATCCGGAAACCCCATTTCGCTGACCATGACCTCAGCTCGGACGTCGCGCGCCCCGCGCGGCGACCGAGCTGAGGGCCGACGGCGCGCCGCCGGCGCTCCTTGTTCGTTCTTCTTTCCAAACCCACCCGCCAGAATTTCTGGACGAACCCCGCCAAAGTTTCTGGACTCCACACGAGCCTTCCGGGGGGCGGTCGCGGCAGGTGGTGCCTTCTTCGCGACGACCGTCCTCGTCGAGGTCGCGTGGGTCCTGCGTGTGGCGTACAACCTCGACCGCGCCGCGATCGCCGGGGCGCTCAGGCGTCTCACCGGCTCGTCGAGACCTTTGCACGACGCCAGTCGAAACTGTTGCAGGAGTTTAGTTACAGCAGTTGCAGGAAGCCAGTCGAAAGCGTTGCAAAACGCTCGTGACCTCTGTTGCAAGAGGCCAACCGACGCTATTGTCAAAGGCCAGTCGATATCGTTGCAAGAAGCCAGTCGAGACGGTTGCTGGGCGCTCGTTCTGGCCTTACGCTGAAGCTCTTGCCAGGATTGTAAGGGATGCCCGCCTACACCCATCGCCTCGCCGACGCCGAGCTGCTCAGTCGCCTCGAGAGCACGGGCGCTGTGCTCATCGAGGGCCCGAAGGCCTGCGGAAAGACCAGCACCGGGCGCGCTCACGCAAGGAGCGAGGTCCTGCTCGACACGGACCTCGACGCGCGCGCCCTGCTCGAGGCCCAGCCTGCGCTGGTGCTGCTCGGAGCGAAGCCGCGTCTCCTCGACGAATGGCAATCGGCGCCACAGATCTGGAATCACGTGCGTCGGGCCGTCGACGCCAACGCGAGCCCCGGTCAGTTCATCCTCACCGGCTCGGCGGTGCCCGCCGACGATCTCGTCCGTCACACAGGCGCGGGGCGCATCGGTCGGTTGCGGATGCGCCCGATGACGTCGCAGGAGACGGGGTTCGCCGAGCCCCTCGTGCGTCTGTCGGACCTCTTCGATGGCGCGGAGATCGCCGTCGCGGCGCGCGAGGCCACCCTCGCGGAGTGGATCGAGGAGGTGTGTCGCGGCGGCTGGCCGGGTTGGCGTCACCTGGCGCTGCCGGCGGCCATGCGTCGGAATCGGGACTATCTCGACGAGATCTGTCGCACCGACGTGTCGCGGCTCGCTGGAACCGCCTGCGACCCCGAGCGACTGAGGCGCTTCATGCGGGCCTACAGCCGGAACGTCGGCACGCAGGCCCCGGTCGCCGGGATGCTCGCGACAACGGAGTCCAGCGGAGACGTCAGCCTGCACGCCGACACCGCGCGCGCCTATCTCGACACGCTCGGCCGCCTGATGGTCGTGGAGGAGCTCGGCCCCTGGGCGACACACCTGCGGTCCCGCTCGCGCCTACTTCAGACCCCGAAGCGCTACTGGGTGTGCCCATCACTGGCCGTCGCCGCCCTGCGAGGGGCCCCAGCCCAGCTCGCGTCGGATCTCGCGTTCTTCGGTCTGCTGTTCGAGTCGCTCGTGGTCCGTGACCTGCAGGCGATGGCCCAGGCCCTCGACGGCGCGCTTTACCACTATCGCGACAACACCGGGCTCGAGGCGGACGCGGTCCTTCAACTCGCCGATGGGCGATGGGGCGCCTTCGAGATCAAGCTGGGCATGGGGCAGGTCGACGCGGCCGCCGAGAGCCTGCTTCGGCTGGCGCAGCGCGTGGACACGGGACACATGGGCGAGCCCGCCTTCCTCGCGGTCCTGGTCGGGATAGGACGATGGGCCTACCGACGACCCGATGGCGTCGTCGTCCTCCCGATAACCGCGCTCGGCGTGTGATGTGTGGGATGTGGCCCGCCGTCCCCACATGCTCAGTGTCGTCTTCAACGGCAAGCTCGCCCGGGTCGCGTCGCGCCCTCGGAACCGGTGGCGGGGTAATCCACGACCTGAGGTGGTCCTCCCGTCCCGCCTCGTGTAGCCTGCGGCGATGTCGCCAACGATCCTCCGGGAAGGCGCGTTTCGGCCTCGCATCCTCGTGCACGTGGCACCTCCTGATGGGGAGGCGAAGTTCTGGTTGACGCCACAGGTCCACCTCGCGACCTCCACGGGGCTCACGGACCGACAGCTGGTGGAGGCCATGAAGCTCATCCAACAAAACATCAAGGAGGTTCAGGATGCCTGGGGATGCCTGGCATCGGCACTTTGGCGGCTGAGGTCACGAAGATCTCGCCGCACGGCCTCTGGCTGCTCGTCGACGAGGAGGAGCTCCTCCTCCCATTCGCGGACTTCCCGTGGTTTCGGTCTGCGACCGTCGCCCAGCTGAGCGAGGTCGAGCGCCCCTCGGAGGACCACCTCTACTGGCCCGCCCTCGACGTGGACCTCTCGGTCGCCTCCATCCGAGCGCCGGCGTCCTTCCCGCGCGTGGCGGGCCTGAACCGCGTCACATGGCCTCGGCTGTCGCGCTGGGAGCACGGCTCGCCCCCGACGTCGGGCCGCGCGGCCCGCACCCTGCCTATGGTGGCGGCCGACTTCCATCAGAAGCCGGGCCCGACCGCCAGCCCGTCGGCGGGCGCTCCGCGGAGCCGCGCGTGATGCGTGTGACGCTCAGGCGTAGGGTTGAGCCGAGGCTCGCGGCAGAGACCCAGGCACCCCGCCGCGCCCACCCCGACCTCAGCGGGCCTTCTTGGTACGCCCGCGACCCGGCTTGCGGTGTCCCAGCGCGCCCTGCAGGAGGGTCTCGTACTGCCCGAGGGCGCTGCGCTCGGCCTCCCGGGCGGCGTCGTCCTTCTGCGGCGAGACGTCGCCGACCGGGACATACAGCAGCCGGCCGGTCGCGAGGAGCGCCTCGAGTGCGACCGCGTTGGTCGTCGTCCCAAGCGCGGCGAAGTGCCGCACCGCGGAGTTCAGAAAGCCGCCCTCGCGGACGTCGAGGTGCGCGCCGATCCGGTCGACGATGGTGCGGCTGGCACATTTGCCGACGTAGGTGTGCGTCGCATCGCGGACCGTCGCCCGCAGGACATAGAGCCCGTGCGGCCTCCCCTCGAGCCCGAAGCGCGCCAGCTCGCCGAGCGTCACCTCACCGAGCGCGCGGCCCGCTCGCTCCGCGCTGACGGCCTCGCGGAGCTTCGTGGCCACCGTCTCGGGCAGCGTCTCGGTGGCGTGCCCCTTCACCTTCTCAAGGATTGGCCAGGCGACATGATTCGGTTGTGCCGTCAGGCCCTTGAAGGTCAAACCAAGAATCGGGGTCTTGTCGGACATGACATCTCTCCTGTGTTTGTTCTCATCACGACACTTGTACCAAAGTGTCTTGGGTCTGTGGGTTCACGGACGGGTTACGGGGCCGTCCTCACAAGCCGAAACCCCACAATGCCATCAGCTCGATAATTATACGGCGCAAAATATCGAAGTGCTGACCGAAGGATATTCGGGTCATTGTGCGCGGCACCTCCGCGGATCATTCGGTCGGAACCCGATGAGGTCTGCTGTGGATCGATGCCGCCGACGTTGGCGGCGCCATCATAGCGATCCCACGTCCACTCCCATACATTGCCGAGCATGTCATACAGCCCCCAAGCGTTAGGTGATTTGCCCTTCACAACTTTCGTCCCGGTTGGGACGTTGTTGCAGACGTACCACCCAAGGTTGGCGAGGGGCGTACCAGCCGCAAAGGTGCCCGCACCGCTCAGCGTCACGCACCCCAACCTGTCGCTGAGGTTGCCGCCGTAAGACGCAGTGCCTGTCGTCGCGCGCGCCGCGTACTCCC
>SYAK01000532.1 GCA_005788935.1 Pseudomonadota bacterium | reverse complement strand
GCTCACGACCCCCGAGGGGCTCTCGAACCAGGCTCCCGATATCGGCGCCCCCCCGCCCATCATCGCCCTCGATGAGGCCGCCGCGATCCCGCTGCCCCGGCTGCGTCGAATCTTCGCCCGGCACCCCGACGCCCGCTTCGTCTTCGCCACGACCACCCATGGCTACGAGGGCACGGGCCGCGGCTTCGTCCTGCGCTTCCTCGCGGGGCTCGCCGAGGCCCGTCCCGACGCGCCCCCCGCCCGCTTCACCCTGCACACCCCGGTCCGTTGGGACCCGGGTGACACGCTCGAGCCCCGCGTCTTTGGCGCCCTCGGGCTTGACGCCGAGCCGGCTCCGCGCGCCGCCTTCGGTGCGGCGCCCGACCTTCGGACAGCGCGCCATCTGGCCTTCGACCGCGACACGCTCGCGGCCGACGAGCCCCGACTGCGGGAGGTCTTCGGCCTGCTGCTTCACGCGCATTACCGCACCACGCCGCGTGACCTCGCCACGATGCTCGACGCCCCGGACCTGTCGCTGCATGCCCTCGAGCTCGCCGGCCACATCGCCGCGGTCGGCCTCGTCGCGCACGAGCCGCCGATGGGGGAGGCGCTCGCGCGTCGCGCCGCCGCTGGGCAGGTGCGCCTCACCGCCCGCGCCCTCGGCGACTCCCTCGCGGTCCATCTCGGCCTCCCGGGGGTCGCCGACCTGACCCTCGTGCGCAGCGTGCGGATCGCGACCCACCCCGAGCTGCGCCGCCTCGGTCTCGCCTCGGCCCTCACCGAAGCGGTTCACGCCGCATTCCCGGACGCGGACCTCTTCGGGACGCTCTTTGGCGCCACGGCTGGCACGATCGCCTTTCGCCGCACCCTCGGCTACGAGGTCGCCCGCGTCAGCGCCTCCCGCGGGGTTCGGTCGGGCGAGCCGTCGGTCCTGATGCTCCGTCCCGTCACCGCCAGAGGCGCCGCCGTCCTCGCCGAGGCCCGCCACGCCTTCGCTCGAAATTGGCCGCGTGCGCGCCCGCTGCTCGAGGCTGACGGCGTGGTCCTCGAGCCCGAGCTGACCGCAGCGCTCGAGGCTGGCCTGGCGCCGCCACCCACGATCACCGCCGCCGCCGCCCTCGCCCGTGTCTGGGCCTGGTGCGCCAGCCCACGGACACTCGAGAGTGACCTCGACGTCATCCACTGCGCCGTCGCGGCCCGCACGGAGGCTCTCGCAGCACTCCCGCCCCCGCTCGCGGCGATCCTGCGGGCGCGGGTCCTTGACGGACTCGGCTGGGAGGCGACAGCGGTCGCGGCGGGTCTCGCCCACGCCGGCCTCGCGATGCGGCAGCTGCGTCCCGCCGTCCGCGCCCTCCTCGCGGCCGCACCCTGAGGACGCCCGAGTTCGGGGCCGCAGCGCCGCGCGTCTGCCATTCCGGGCAGGGCACCTTGTCGCCACGGGCCGCCCCGGCTAGAATGGTCGTGCCCGCCGTCCCTGCACGGCAAGTCGTCACCCGCCGGAGCGAACCCGAATGAAGACCGTCCTCCCCGCCTTCGCCGCCGCCGCCTTCACCCTCGCCGCCTGCGAGAGCGACCTCGGGACCCCATCGAGCGGCGTCTCCGACACCACGGACGCCTCCGACAGCCGCCCGTCCGACACCTCCGCCGCGACTCGGGACACGACCCCGGCGCCCGCGGATGTCACGCCTCCGACCCCGGACACCGGCGGCATCGACCCAATCCCAGACCCGTGCGACCGTGAAGGCTGGGCCCCCGAGGGTCTGGTCGCGGCCCAGTCGACGGGTGAGAACGACCAGCTCGAGTTCGGCTTCCTCGAGTCCTACCTGACGAACCCGACCTCGGAGACCGACCCGCTCACCGTCCTCTACCTCGAGCTCTACTACGTGCTCGGCGCCGAGACGGGCCCCTTCACGTTCGATTTCACGGGCGAAAACTACAAGGACTGCGCGGTCTGCGGCCTCATCTACACCAACTGCGAGGCGGACGGTGCCTGTGAGAGCGCCTGGCTCGTCCAGTCAGGCACGCTGGAGCTCACCGCCAACGGGGGCAAAGGTGGCCAGTTGACGGGTGTCTTGCGCGACGCCCGGTTCGCCGAGGTCACCATCAACGAGGACTACGAGTCGACCCTCGTCGCCGGTGGTCAAACGTGGTGCGTCGACCGCTACGCCTTCGACGCCGCCCTCACCTACGTCCCCGCCGCGTCCGAGTGATTTTCGCGGCCAGGCGCCACGCGGGCGACGTTCCCGCGTGGCGTCTGCGGCCCGTTCAGGCGCTCGGCCGCCCTCAGCTGCGGAAGGCCGCGAAGCTCTCGCGGAAGCCCGACGGCGAGGCCTTGAGCCCGACGATGAGGTTGTCGCCTTCGGTGCGGATCTCTCCCACCGACAGGACGGGCGTCAGCGTCGCGAGCGCCTTCCGGATGAGCGGATTGTGGGCGACCTGCGGCACGCGGAGCAGGTCGATGACGAAGCGGTCATCCTTCGCCTCGAGGATCGCGGGCGGCTTCTTCGGGATGAAGTTCAGCAGCGACGCCGGCTTCGACAGGTTCAGCGCGCCCGACTTGAGCAGCTTGGCCACGTTGCCGTCGAGGTTGTTCAGCACCGAGGCCCGCAGGTCGCGCACCCGCAGGGTGACCTTGAAGGCCTCGGCCGACGTCTCGAGCGCATCGATGAGGATGGCCCCGTCGACCCGCAGCTGCGTGCCCATCAGGTCTGCGGTCGCGCCAAGCCCGAGCGCGGGCGGGTTGGCGATGACCGAGATGTCGGACGGCGTCGAGCCGCCTGGCGGGAGCAGGCTCGCGGCCCAACGCAGCAGATCGAGCGGGATCGTCAGCCGCCCGTGCAGCGCGTTGCGCGCGATTTCGCCGAGAAGACGTGGGTTGCCGGCGGCATAGCGACCAGCGGACTTGAGAAGATTCAGGATCATGGCTTGCATCCGTCGGGACCTAGCGAAGATCGCCGCCACCTGCAAGCCCCAAGCGCGCGCGCTCGCGCCGCGTCAGGAGACGTCGCGGGTCGCGCCGCGGAAGGCCCTGAAATTCAGCAAGGCGCCGTTGCGACGCAGGAAATCCATCCACCGCTGGTAGGGCTCGATGCCCCAGTCGGCCGCGACCTGGGCGTAAACGCCCGCATGGCGCTGCAGCGCCCGCTCCAGCGCCCCGCGCAACACATCGCGCGTCAGCAGGTGCTCCGTGAAGGCGGTCCGCACGTCCGGAAAGAAGCTGAGCCGGCCCGCCCGCAGCTCGACGTCGAGACGTCCTGCGTCCCGTAGCCAGGCGTCTGGCGTCTGCGTCTGCGTCTCGGCGCCCGGGCGTGATGGTGCCCGCAGCAGCGGCGACAGCGCCGCGAGGAAGGCTGGCACCTGCTCGGCTGGCAGCTGGCGCGGGCCCAGAAAGACGACGACCTCCGCCGGGTGGTCTCGGCGCGCGAGGAGCGTCCGCGCGCCCGCCGCGGTCAGGCTCCAGGCCGGCTCGGCACCCTCGGTCGGGGCGAGCGTGTCTAGCGTCATCGGAACCTCCGACGTGGGCGGACCGAGCAGCGCCCCGAGCACGCCGGTCGCGGACGGGGCTGGCGCGGCGAGCACGACCGCCACCGCCGCGAGGGCCTCGAGCGTCGTGTCGGGTGTCAGGGGTCTGGCTGAGGGCGCGGCCTCGTCCCGCGGCGGTGGCGGCTGCCAGGGCGTGCTGGTCCGAGCCTGGGACGCCCGCAGCAGATGGACGATCGCCGCGAGGGTGGAGGAGGTGCGCAGCTCCCCCTCCGAGGGCTCGAGTTCGGGTGGCCCTCCGCCGAGGGCGGCGGCCGCGAGGGCCCGTCGCAGCCGCACGGGCCGGGGCATGTCCGGGTCGTCGGGCGGCAGCCGCAGGTCGCTCGGCCGCCCGTCAAGCCACGCGACGAGCACCTCGAGGGCGGAGGCGAGCGCGTCGAGGGCTGGGTCGTTCAGGGTTCGCGCGAGGCGCCGCGCCTCGACTGCATCGCGGCGGGCCCGATCGGGATCGCTCAGCGCGAGGGCCTCCGCGCGGGCGGCGAGCGCCCGAACGAGTCCGTCGCGATCCCCTGCGGTGCGGGCGGCCTCTGCCCGGGCGTCGAGGTCCGAGGGGTGCCGGTCTGAGGGTGCGGGCGAGAGGTCGGGGGTCGTCATCGTGGCCAGGTTGTGTCGGGAGGCAGCGGGGCGGGTGAGGCGCGCGGGTGGCGGGGTCCGCCCCTTTGGGCTAGCATGCGGCCGCGGCCACGGGGTCGTCGAGTTTGTCGGGTCCGGGAGGGGGCGATGGCGACGGGTGGTGAGGGTGAAGACGACGAGCGGCGTCCCCAGGACGGCGGTTCCGACGATGACGACGACGGCGCCGCAGGGTGGGTCGCGGAGACCCTGAGGAAGGCCTTTTCGCAGGGGTTCCGGTCGGTGCGGGCCTCTGAGGAGAAGCTCCGCGGGATGGTCGGCGACGCGATGCCCCGCGAGCTGGTGACCTACCTGAAAGGCGCGGTCGACAAGGGGCGCGACGAGCTCGTGCGCGCGATCGGGGGGCAGACGCGGCGCTTCCTCGAGGGGCTCGACGTCGGGACCGAGGTCGCGAAGATCCTGACGATGGTCTCGTTCGAGATCCGGACGGAGATCCGTTTCATCCCGAACGACCAGAAGCTCAAGCCCTCTATCCGGACGTCCATCCGACCGAAGCGCGCGGGCGGCGACGAGGCCGACGCGGGGCCTGACGAGGGCTGAGGCACACGGCGCGCGGGGCCCGACTCCCTGAATGAATCCTCATTCAGGGTCGCATCCCGGCCATCACCCGCGCGCAAGCCATGCGTGGGAGGCTCAGCGGCGCGCCGCCGGGCTCGCGCGGCGGGTTGACTGCCACGCGAAACCGGCGCCCGAGAGAAAGCCGAAGAGGTGCCCCTCCCAGCTCACGCCGGGCTGCGACGGCAGCACGCCGAAGATGAGGCCGCCGTAGCCGAGGCCGACGAGGACCGCGATGAGCAGGGCCTTGGCCGACCGCTCGAAGAGGCCCATCGCGAGCAGGAACCCGAAGTAGCCGAAGATGACGCCGCTCGCCCCGATGTGGACCGAGTGCGAGGCGCCGACGAGCCACACCAGCAGGCCTCCGACGAGGGCCGAGGCGACCGTCACGCGCCAGAACGTCCCCGCTCCGTGCACCATCGTCAGGAAGCCGAGCACGGCGAACGGGATCGTGTTCGACGTCAGGTGGCCGAAGCCGCCGTGAAGGAAGGGCGACAGCGCGAGTCCGACGAGGCCGTCGGTGGAGCGCGGGCGGATGCCGTACTGGTCGAGGCTGCCGCCGAGGGCCGCGTCGACGATCTCGAGGAACCACATGACCGCGAGCAGCCCCCCGAGGATCTTCGCCTTCGCGACGAGCGCCCCGTCCGCGTCCGCCTTGCCGCCACCCGCTCTGCCCGCCGCCATCGCCCGCCTCCGCGCTGCCTTGTCCGCTGCATGCGAGGGGCCGCGACGCGCGGACACCCACCTCGGCTCCAATGATGGTATCGTCCGACCGTGACGTCCATGGTTGCACCGTCCGACACCCGAAAAAATCTGCTCTGCCCCGACATCCCGCGGTGGCCAGCGGATCCGGCGCGGCCTGTCATCGCCCTGCGCGGCGTCGTCAAGCGCTTCGGGGATCGGGCCGTGCTCGATGGCGTCGACCTCGACGTCCACACCGGGCTCACGACGGTCATCGCGGGCGTCTCGGGGTCTGGCAAGTCGGTGCTGCTGCGTCTCATGAACGGCCTGATGCGGCCCGACGAGGGGCAGGTCCTGCTCTTCGGCGAGGACACCCGCGAGGCGTCACCCGAGCGACTGTTGATGTTGCGCAAGCGCGTCGCGATGCTCTTCCAGTCCTATGCGCTGCTCGACTCCCTCGACGTCACCGCCAACATCGCCTTCCCGCTCGCCGAGAACACGCGCCTGCCTCAGGATGAAATCCTGCGTCGTGTCGATGAGTTGCTGGCACTCCTGAACCTCACCCACGCGGCCCGCAAGATGCCCTCCGAGCTCTCGGG
>SYAK01000531.1 GCA_005788935.1 Pseudomonadota bacterium | reverse complement strand
GCAAGCGCTACTACGAGGGCCAGCAGTACATCGACCCCATCGAGACGCTCGCCATCGAGCGCGCCAAGGCCCTCTTCGGGGCCGACCACGCGAACGTGCAGCCCTACTCGGGGTCGCCCGCCAACCTCGCGGTCTACACGGCCCTCATCAAGCCGGGCGACCGCATCCTCGGCATGGGGCTGCCCGCGGGCGGCCACCTGACCCACGGCTGGAAGGTCTCGGCGACGGGCAAGATCTGGCAGGCGACGCAGTACGGCGTCAATCCCGACACGCACCTCATCGATTTCGACGAGGTGCAGCGCCTCGCCGAGGAGACCCGCCCGCACATCCTCATCTGCGGCGCCTCGGCCTACCCGCGCGTCATCGACTTCGCGCGCTTCAAGGCTATCGCGGACAGCGTCGGGGCCTTCCTCCTGGCAGACATGGCGCACATCTCGGGCCTCGTCGCAGCCGGCGTCCACCCGACGCCGGTGCCGCACGCGGACGTGGTCTCGACGACGACCCACAAGACGCTGCGTGGACCACGCGGCGGCATGATCCTGTGCCAGGAGAAGCACGCGAAGGCCATCGACCGCGCGGTCTTCCCCGGCCTTCAGGGCGGGCCTCACAACCACACGACCGCGGCGCTCGCGGTGGCGCTGCGCGAGGCGGCAACCGACACGTTCAAGCAGTACGCGCGCGATATCGTCGCGAACGCGAAGGCGCTCGGTGAAGCGCTCGTGGGCCACGGCTTCCGCCTCACGACAGGGGGCACCGACAACCACCTGCTCGTCGTCGACGCGACGGCCCGCGGGCTCGGCGGCGGCACGCTGTCGCGCGCGATGGGTCGGGCCGGCCTCGTTTGCAACATGAACGCCATCCCGTTTGACACCCGCCCGCCCGCAGACCCGAGCGGGGTCCGCATCGGCACGCCCGCGGTCACCTCGCGCGGCTTCGGCAAGGCCGAGATGCAGCGCATCGCCGACTGGATCGACGACGTCTCGCGGAACGTCGACAACGACAGCCGCCTTTCGGCCATCAAGGCCGAGGTCCGGACGCTGTGCGCGCAGTTCCCGGCGCCAGGCATCACGGTCTGACAGGCTGACACGGCGTCAGGAGACCGTCGGAGCCCCGCCTGTTTGGCGGGGCTCTCGCGTCTCTGGTTCAGGCTGGCGCGGGAGACGCGCACGTCGCGCGGCGTGGCGTCATGGTCGGATAGGCTGACACGGCGTCAGGAGACCGTCGGAGCCCCGCCTGTTTGGCGGAGCGCTCGCGTCTCTGGTTCAGGCTGGCGCGGGAGACGGGCACGTCGCGCGGCGTGGCGTCGTGGTCCTGTTAGGCTGACACTGCGTCAGGATACCGTCGGAGCTCCGCCTGCATGGCGGGGCGCTCGCGGCATTCACTGACATCCTGTCAGCGAATGGTCGAAATCGCTCAGCGGATGACGCCCGAGCCGAGGCAGCGAGGCCCGTCGTAGAAGACGACGTACTGGCCTGGGGCGAGGCCCGCGTCGGGTTCCGCGAGGCTCACGCGCAGCTGGTCCGGTCGGGCTCCCGGGGCGACGTCGCAGGCGGTCAGCGCGGGCCCGTGGCGGACGCGGGCGTGCCAGCGGAAGGCGCCGCGAGGAGGCAACTCAGGGGACTCGGGCGAGAGCCAGTGGATGGCCTCGACCTCGAGGTCGCAGCGGGCGTGGGCCGCGAGGTGGTCCGCGTGGACGACGAGCAGCGCGCGGCGGTCGGGGTCCTTGTCGACGACGTACCAGGGGCCGCCTCCGAGGCCGAGGCCCTTGCGCTGGCCGATGGTGGCGTACCAGAGGCCTCGGTGGGCGCCGAGGGTCCTGCCGGTCGTGAGGTCGATGATGGGGCCTGGGGCGTCTCCGAGGTGGGCGTGGACGAAGTCGGGGTAAGGGATGCGACCGAGGAAGCAGATGCCCTGGCTGTCGGGGCGGGCGCGGCTCGGGAGATCGAGGTCGGCGGCGAGGCGGCGGACCTCGGGCTTCGTCAGGTGGCCGATCGGGAAGCGGGCGCGGGAGAGCTGGGCGGGGGAGAGGCGCGCGAGGAAGTAGGTCTGGTCCTTGACGGGGTCTGGGGCGCGGTGGAGCTGGGCTGGGGCGCCCTCGGGCTGGATGTGGCGGGCGTAGTGGCCGGTCGCGACGAGGTCGAAGCCGTCTCCGATCGCCTCGAGGAAGGCGCCGAACTTGATGCGGCTGTTGCAGAGGAGATCGGGGCTCGGGGTGCGGCCCGCGCGGAGCTCGTCGAGGGCGTGGGCGACGACGCGGTCGTGGTAGGCGCGCTGCAGCGAGATGACCTCGAGCGGGACGCCGAGGCGGTCGGTGGTGGCGCGGACGAAGGCGAGATCCTCCTCCCAAGGGCAGGCGCCGAGGAAGGCGAGCTCGTCCTCGAGCCAGATGCGCAGGTAGAAGGCGGTCAGGTCGCAGGCGCCTTCGCGCGCGAGCAGCGCGAGGGCGAGGGAGCTGTCGACGCCGCCCGAGACGAGGACGGCGGCGCTGGGGCGCGAGGCGGACATCGGCCCGAGCGTAGTCGCGGGGTGCGCATCCGTCCACGCGCATGTACGGATGGAGCATGCGCGTGGCGCCACGCGGGGCTCACAGCCACCTTCCGAACCGACGATCTCCGACTGGCCGGTCAGCGACCTCCACGACGCCTCGAACTGCGGCCAGGCTGCTCGCAGCGTCCTTCCCGCCTCGGGCCTTGCCAGACCGGCCCCGTTGGTGTTCCCTGCGACCTCCGCTTGACCGGCTGGACGTTGTGCAATGAGGGCGGTGAACATGTGAGCAAGCGCGCGCGCTCATTGGTCATTTTCCTGTTCGTGAGCGGTTGTGCCGGACACGAAAAAATACCCCTACGGAGAGCCTCCGTACGACGCGACAGATGAAAGCGAGGGGTGCTCGCTC
>SYAK01000053.1 GCA_005788935.1 Pseudomonadota bacterium | reverse complement strand
GGCGCCGCCCACGCTCGGCGTCTGCCCCGTCGCTCTCCGTCAGCAGGCCCGCGAGGGTCGCGAGGTGGGTCCGGGCGCGGACGATCTCCTCGGTGACGTCGCTCTTGTCAGCCATCACGATGACCTCTGCGAGCGCCCGACCGGGATCGACCGACACCTCGGCGGCCGCCGCCGCCTCGCGGAGCTTCGTGGCGAGCCGCTCGCGCATCTGGACGAGGACCTCGGGCGAGGTCGTCGCGATGACCTCGACCCCCTCGGCGATGCGAAGGAGCCGCGCGCGCAGATCGGCCGCGAGGGAGGCGCCCTCGGCCTCGCGCATCGCGACGAGCCCGTCAAGGGCCGCGTCGACCGCGGTCAGCAGCGGCGCCTCGAGCGTCGCGGGATCGAAGCGGCGCCGCTCGACTGTCACGAAGGGGCCGAGGCGGAGCGCCGCGTCGAGCGATGGCGGGGTCGCGCCGAGGTCGGCCGCGAGGGCGGTCAGCTCGGCCATCAGGGCCTTCAGCGCGCCCTGATCGACGTTGACGCTGAAGCCCTCGCCCGCGCTGCCTTCGGCGGTCACCGAGACGTCGACCGCGCCGCGGACGAGGCGGTCGCGCAGGCGGCGCGTCACCGTGGCTTCATGCAGTGACAGCTCGGCGGGCCAGTGGAAGCGCGCGGCGAGCGCCTTGTGGTTGACCGAGCGGCTCTCGACCCGCCACGCGACGCCGCCGACCGAGAGGGCCGAGGCGCCGAAGCCGGTCATGCTCATCAGCGTCGTCCGCATGGCGTTGCGCTCTTCGTTGCTCACGTCAGGGTCACCCGTGCTCGATTTCGTGTGCGACCTCGGCGGCCCAGCCCTCGAGCAGGCCGAGGTCGTCGAGCAGGTCGAGGGCGACGTAGCGGTCGCGGATCTGGCGGCTCACGATGAGCGTGTGGGTCAGCCGCGCGAGGTCGCAGCCCATCTCGGACGCGCGCGTGACGCAGCCCGCCTCTTGGAGCGCGCGGTCGAGACGCTCGACCCCGATGAAGCTCGCGCGGATGCGGGTAACGATCGCGGGCCAGGCGGCCTTGACCGCGGTGAGCTCGGCCTCGAGGGCCGCCCCGTGGCGCTGCTTGCGGGACAGCTGCGCGTGGATCTCCGCCACCGTCGCCGCGTCGAGCCGTGGATGGAGGGCCGCGAAGGCCGCGTCCTGCCCGGGGGGGCCCGGGCGGCGGCGGGCGGCCGCGGCGGGGTCGATGGCGCCCGCGTCGAGCCGCAGCATGCGCTCGAAGAGGCGGGCCGAGAGCCGCGTCGCGACCCCGACCTGGGTCCCATGAAGGCCGAGCAGCGGGGCGTTGGCCGTCAGCTGCTCCATGTCCCAGTAGTGCGACACGAGGTGCTCGCCGCCCGAGGCTGGCGCCGAGCTGCCCGCGAGCGCCATCGAATAGCCCGAGACGAGGATCGCCTCCATCAGCGTGCGCAGGCCGGCGGGCTCGGCCCGCCCGATGGCCGCGGCCTCGTCGAGCAGCCGCGCGAAGAGCGCGTCGATGATGGCGTTCGGCGCCTCGTCGTAGGGCACGCCGCGGACGAAGTGCGACAGCAGCCAATCGCCCTGGCTCACGGGCTTGCTCAGCAGATCGCCGAAGCCCGCGCGGTTCAGGTGTGCCGGTGCCGCCGCGAGGACGTCGATGTCGGCCACGATGGCGCGCGGCTGGCGCGAGGGCAGCGTGCGTTTCACCCCGCCGACGAGGACCGCGGCGATGGTCGAGGTGTAGCCGTTCATGCTCGCGGCCGTCGGGACCGCGAGGTAGTCGCGCCCGAGCTGGTGCGAGGCGTGCTTGGCGATGTCGTTGACGGTGCCCGCGCCGATGGCCACCGCGACGGCCTCGGGCTCGGCGGCGAGGATGGCCGCGAGCGCGCGGATGACGCCGTCCTCGCAGACGAGGTGGTCGTCGCCCGCCCGCGGCGCGAGGATGAGGCGGCGAGGGCTCAGACCGTCAGCGATGAGGGCGGCCTCGGAGGCGGGGCCAGCGGCCTCCCACGTGTCGTGGTCGGCGACGAGGACCGGCGTCTTCCCGGGGAAGGCCTCGCCAAGGATGGCCGGCAGCGCCGCGAGCGCCCCGCGGCCGATGGCGAGGTGGCGCGTCCAGCCGTCGGCGCGGCCGTTCGGCGGGTTGTCGCGCGTGTCCCGGACGAGCTGGGCGAGCTGGGGGGAGTCGGGTTCGAAGGCGTTCACGGCCGCGACCATAGCCTCCGCCGCGCGGACCGTCGAGGGGAGAGTCGGGGCGAGTCGGGGTCGAGTTGCAAAAACTGACGGGACGTCAGGTATCCTCGGAGGTCCGCTCCGCGAGCGCCTCGAGCTCGGCCGCGACGATGAGGTCCTTCGGGCGCTTCAGGTGACGCTTGATCGCGATGAGGTCGGCGAGGGCGATGACCCGCGTCGCGACCCCGGCGAGGGTCATCGGCACCGCGCGCGCGGCGACCGCCTCGAAGTCGCCGACCGGGGTTCGCCCTCGGAGGTCGAGGTGCCCGAGGTCCGTCGAGACGCACAGGTTCCGGAACCCGGCGAAGGCCTCCGGTTCGGACGGCAGGGGTCTGCGGGCCGGGTCGAGCGCGCCGCGCGGATCGTGCGGTCTCAGCGCCGCGAGCAGCCGTCTGACGGTCTCGGCGTCGAACCGGATCAGCACGTCGAGGTCACGGGTGAACGTGCTCGCACCGTCCGCCACGGCCGCGACGCCGCCGATCACGACGAAGGGCACGCCGGCGTTCGTCAGCAGGGCGAGGAGCGCGGGCGTGTCCTGGACACCCTGACTCCCGGCCGCTCGACCGCGGGGGCGTGCGTCGATCCCTCGGGCGGCCGGGCGCGCGCTGTCCCGTGGATCGCGTCGAAGCGCCGCTGCATCGCGAGCAGGTGGGCGAGCCGCTGCTCGGGCGTCAGGCGGAGGTTCTCCTCGAGCAACGACACGTCGACGCCGAAGTCGATGGCGCGCTGCCAGGCGGGGCCGCGGGCTGAAGGGGACCGAGGTGCGTCGTCGCTCATCGGTCTGAGGCTACCGCGGAGGCTCGGCCCCAACCACCCCGCGGTGGCATTCGCTCGCGGTCCTGCGTCGTGCAGGTCGACCGGCGTCCGCCGAGGACCTCCGATCAAGGCGCTCGCGGGAGTCGTCCGTGTCTCTCCGTGTCTCTCCGTGTCTCTCCCCGCGCTCGTGACCACGACGGCGCGGCTGTGATATCCTGCCGCCCATGGATCTCGATGACGACGCGCCCCCGGGCTTCTACGACGACGCGCCGCTGCACCCGGCGCAGATCGCCGCCTACCGCCGCATGACCCCGCACGAGAAGCTCGCGCAGTCGGAGGCGATGTACTGGCAGGCCCGCGCGCTCAAGGCGAGCTGGCTCCGCGCCCGCCACCCCGACTGGTCCGAGGAGGCCATCGAGGCCCGCGTCCGGGAGATCTTCCTGCTTGCAACCACTTGAACTGACGAACATCTTCACCAGCCGCCTCGAGGCGGTCGGGCTCACGTACTTCGTGACCGGCTCGGTCGCGAGCCTCGTCTACGGCGAGCCGCGCATGACCCACGACGTGGACCTCGTCCTGACGCTCGCGGACGCCGACGCGCGCGCCCTCGTCGCGGCCTTCCCAGAGGCGGACTTCTACGTCCCGCCGCTCGAGGTCGTCCGGCTCGAGCTGCGGCGCCCGACGCATGGCCACTTCAACCTCATCCACCAGGCGACGGGCTTCAAGGCCGACGTCTACCTCGCGGGCCACGACCCGCTGCATGCCTGGGCGATGGCGCGGCGCCAGCGCTCCGGGCCGGGTGAAGGCGCCTTCTGGCTCGCCCCGCCCGAGTACGTGATCCTGCGCAAGCTCGCCTGGCACCGCGAGGGCGGCTCCGAGAAGCACCTCCGCGACCTCCGCGGGCTCGTCGCAGTCACCGGCCCCGACCTCGACCTCCCCGAGCTCCACCGCTGGCTCGCGCGCCTCGGCCTCGAGGAGGCCTGGCCCCTCGTCTCAGGCTCCGCGGGCTGAGGACAAGCCCTCAGGGTCGTGAGCCATGATGGACAGAGCGCGTCGCGCCGCCTTGTCTGGCCGCGAGGGAGCGGTCGGTCATGCGGGATTCGGTGGAGGAGCAGCTCGAGGTCGCGCTGAGGGCGCTCCGGCAGGCCGAGCTGCGTCGCCGCGCACCGGCATGACGCTGCGCGCAGGGCGGCCGCGGCCAATCGCGCGACAGCGCCGGGCCCCCGGGTGAGGTTGCATCGAACTGGCAGGGGACTTGGCGCTGTCGTCGGCTACTGCGCTCAGGTCGAGGCGGGCTCGGTCGGCGCCGACTCCCTCCACGCGACGCTCGCCGCGAAGAGCACGAAGGCGAAGGTGAAGACGCCGCCAGGACCGAGGGCCGTATGTAAGTCACGGAACTCGCTGATCTTGTCAGGCAGGCTACCGAAGCTGGCGAGGAGAGACGACAGACCGAGGCCGAGGAGGTAGGTCAGGAAGGCGACTCGGAGCGCGGGTGCGAGCTTCTTCGCCAGCTCGTCCGAGTCGCCCAGCTTGCCAGCGCCGAGGCAGAGCGCGACGACGGCGTTGCCGAGGAACCCGACCATGCTGAGGATGGCAGCGGTCTTCATCAGCCCGTCATCGGCCCGGTCGAGCGCCTTCAGCCCCTTGATGGTGCCGTAGACCGAGGCAGCCCCTCCCAGTAGTAACAGTACGCCCCAGACGACCGAACGTCCCCGCGCGATCGCGGCCGACAAGAGCACCGAACCCAGGAAGAGACCGACGAGGACGAACGCAGCGACCAAGGCACCTGCCTGAATCTTGCGCTCCGAAGTGGATCCCAGAGAGCCCGCGAGTGGGGCTGCGAGCAGGATGAAGTTCAGCAGCGAGATCTCGCGGATCCACCAGGGCCGAGCGTCCACGCCACGGCTTCTGGTCGCGCTGCGCTTCAGGGCGCCATAGGCCCACCCAGCGCCGAGGAGCGCGGTGAGCGTCGACAGCGCCGCGGCCCCGTTGGCAGCTCCCTTGCTCCTCGCCTTCTCCAGAATCAGCGCGCCAGCCGCCGCGAGTGCGATCGTCATGATTGTCAGAAGCAGTTTGCTCCATCCCGGCCAGAAGCCCTTCTCGCTGGTCATCGCTGCTCCGTCTCCCGCAGTCATCATCGCCTCCAATGTCTGACATCTTGAACACTCCGAAGGCTTTGCTACGCGTAAATGAGCACTCGTGCACGGCCGGATGAGCGTCAGGACCATCAGCATGTCCATAGATGCCCATGCCGCCCCCCGCCACCCAGTGCACAGCCTCAGCCTCACTGACGTCGCGTACGGTCGCTTCGGGCTTGGTTTCGGGGGGCGCGGAGGGTACAGTCTTGACCTATGGTTGCCACCGCTGCCGTCGCGTCCCCGCCCGCCGCCCCGATCCTGTCGCGCCCCGTCGCGGGCGAGCCGACTGTTCAGGCGCTGCTCGACAAGGTCCGTGCGTACCACCCGAACCCCGACCTGAACATCATCCAGCGGGCGTTCGTCTTCGCCGAACAGCACCACCGGCCGCAGCGGCGGAAGAACGGCGACCCCTACGTCGGGCACCCGGTCGCGGTCGCCCACATCGTCGGGCGCGATCCGCAGACCCTCGACGAGCACGCGGTGGCGCGCGCCGGCATCGAGAGCCTGTTCGAGAATTTCAGCGACGGCG
>SYAK01000530.1 GCA_005788935.1 Pseudomonadota bacterium | reverse complement strand
GACCCGAACCAGATCGTCGAAATCCGGAACCTCATCAAGCGCCTTGGCGAGAACCGCACGATCATCCTGTCGACGCACAACCTCCCCGAGGTGATGGCGACCTGCAATCGAATCCTGATTATCCACCGCGGAAAGATCGTCGCTGACGGGACCGCGGCCTCGCTCGAGGCGCAGGAGGCGGAGACGCAGCGTGTCTCGGTGGCGTTTGGCGCGAGTGTCGAGGCCGAGCGCGCGGTCGAGGCCGTGCGCGGGCTGTCGGGCGTGTCGAAGGTGGAGCGGGTCGTCTCTGCGTCGCCCGACGAGCTGCATCTCGCGGTCGAGGGCGCGCGCGGCACCGATCTGCGGCCCGCGATTCATGCGCTCGCGGTGGCACGAGGCTGGCCGCTCATCGAGCTCCACCGGGTTCAGCTCGATCTCGAGGGGCTCTTCAGCAAGCTGACGAAGGAGGTCTGACATGCAGCAGAAACCCCTGCGCGCCGTGACCGCGCTCGCCCGCCGCGAGCTCGGCTTCTACTTCAACTCGCCGATCGCCTACGTGGTGCTGACGGCCTTCTTCCTCGCCTGCGGTGTGTGGCTGTTCGCGATGGACAACCCGGACACCGGGCGGTCGTTCTTCGAGGAGAACGAGACCTCGATGCGGCGGCTCTTCGAGGCCGTCCCGCTGTTCTTCGTCTTCCTCGTGCCCGCCATCTCGATGCGGCTCATCTCCGAGGAGAAGCGGTCGGGTACGATCGAGCTCCTCGTGAGCTGGCCGGTCACGGACGGTCAGATCGTCGTCGGCAAGTACCTCGGCGGGCTCGCCTTCGTGGCGATAGCACTCCTCGGGACCCTGCCGCTCGTCGTCATCGTGAGCGGGCTCGGCAACCTCGACATGGGGGCGGTCGTCGGCGGCTACGTCGGGCTCCTGCTCGTCGGCGCCGCCTACCTCGCGATCGGTCTCATGACGTCCGCGTGGACGGCGAACCAGATCATCGCCTACCTCGTCGGCGCCTTCATCTGCGGCTTCTTCTACTTCATCGACGGCCTCGGCGGCGCGGTCGCGGCGGGTGCAGACTCGGCGCTCGCAGGGCTTTCGTTCAAGGCACACTTTCAAAACGTCAGCCGCGGCGTCCTCGACCTCCGCGACCTCGTCTTCTACGGGTCGTTCATCGCCATCGCCCTCGTCACGGCCGCGCAGTCGCTGGGCTCGCGCGCCTGGAAGCAGTGAGGAGACACCATGAACAAGGCCACCCAACGCCAGAGCCGCGGCCAGCTGAACATGGCCGTCACCATCACCGCGACGATCGCGATCGCGGCGTTCGCCAACCTGCTGATCTCGGGAACGCGGCTGCGCGCCGACCTCACCGAGAACAGCGTCAATGTGCTGTCGGAGGCCTCGCAGGAGGCCGTGGCCGCCCTCGACGACCTCGAGGTGCGCGTCTACATCTCGCCTGACCTGCCCGAGTCGGTGCCGATGGGACCTGGCCGTGATGTGGCCCTCCAGGGCATCCCGCAGAAGCTGCTCGACAAGCTGTCCGAGTATCAGGCGTGGGCGCCGTCGATGGTCGTGACGCGCGTGCAGGACGATCTCATCGGCGAGGCCGAGCGCAATCGGTTGCGTCCCTTCACGGGCAAGGGCGGCGCGATTGCCGAGAGCGGGCGCTTCGAGTTCAAGCGCTACGTCCTCGGGCTGACCATGCACTGGCGCAATCAGACCGAGGTCTTCGAGCTCGCGCTCGAGCCCGAGCACTACGAGTTCGAGGTCACGCGTCGCCTCGTGCGCCTGAAGGAGAAGGCCGAGTTCGCGGTGACGATGAAGGACGTCATCGAAGCGGGCCTCGCGGTCGGAGACGCGACCAAGGCGTGTGTCGCGGCCCTCGAGAAGGGCAAGGGCGAGGAGAACGCGGACCCGCTCGCGATGCTTGGCGGCGAAGGCGCGGACACGCAGCTGAAGCGCCTGCGGGCCGAGGCGAAGACGATCGGCGAGGCGTGCGGCAAGCTCGCGGGTTCGCTCGGCAAGGCGAAGGAGGTCAAGTCGAACCTCGAGGCCTTCACCCGCGTCGAGCTCATCGCGGACGCGCTGCGCCAGGAAAGCGAGGCGTTCCTGAAGGCGCTTGAGGCGCCCGAGGCGAACGCGGCGCAGCTGACGCAGCAGCTCGAGCGCCTCATCGCGATCGGCAAGGCGGTCGACGACGAGGTGCGCGATGTCGAGGACGCGCCAGGCCAGAAGCGCATCGGCTTTGTCTGCAACGCGCGGGCCTTCTGCCCCTTTCCCGAGGACAAGCCGCTCTACCAGCGTGAGCTCGCCCAGGGCATGCAGGGCAACCAGATGATGCAGCAGGCGCTCGGCTTCCTCGACCGCCTCGACGAGCAGATCCTGATGCTCTTGCAGCAGATCAACCAGGGCTTCTTCCGCGGGCGCGGCTTCGACACGGTGCGGGTCGACCTCGACGCGGACCTGCCCGATGACCTCGCGGCGCTCGTGGTCTACGGGCCGACGGCCGACTTCACCGACTGGCAGCTCCACCAGCTCGACCAGTTCGTGCTGCGCGGAGGCTCGCTCATCGCGTTCCTGCAGCCGTGGGACGTCGGGCTGCAGCTGATGGGGCGTGGCGGTCAGCCCGAGAAGCCGTCGATGACGAAGCGCAGCAGCAACCTCGCAGCCCTCCTCGAGCACTACGGGCTCAAGCCGACGGGCGCGCTCGTCGTCGAACCGAAGGCGCACGGCGAAGTCGCGCTGATGCAGTTCCTGCAGCAGGGCGAGCGCCTCATCCCGTTCCAGAGCGTGCCGCTGCCTTACCCGATGCTGCCGACGTTCAAGGAGATGGATGGTAGCGATCCGCTCGTCCGTTCAACGCCTTCGATGACGCTTCCGTTCACGACATGGTTTGAACTCAAATCAACGGAAGGCGTCACGGCCAGCGCGCTCGTCAGCTCGAGCACCGAGGCGGCGAGCGTGGCTCGCGCCGACTTCCCGCTCGACCCCGAGCTGCAGGTGGCGGAGGCGCTCAAGGCGCCCGCGGGCAAGCCGCTGCCTGTCGTGGTGACGTCACGCGGGACGTTCACGCGCTTCTTCACGGGCAAGGCGCGGCCCGCGAAGCCCGAGGTGCCGAAGGCGGAGAGCGAGGAGGCGAAGCCGACCGAGGACAAGCCCGACGCGGCGAAGCAGGTGGACCGCGACACTGGTGAGGGGCGCGTGCTCGCGATCGGCAGCGGGCTCGGGCTGACGAGCCTCGCGCGCGAGGTCATCTTCGAAGGCTTCAAGTCCGAAGATGCGCTGTCGCAGGACGGGGGCCTCTTCATGAAGCTCGAGGACTTCCGTCTGCGCTTCGAGAACTGGTCGACGCGCCTCGACCAGGTCCAGCACACGCTGCAGGGGAACTTGCAGTTCCTGCAAAACGCACTCGACTGGTCGGTCCAGCGCGGGGCCATCGCCGAGCTGCGGTCCAAGCAGTACACGGAGCGCCCGCTGTCCATCACGGACCCAGACGAGGCTGGTTTCGAGCGAGCCGTGGGGGTGGCCCTCGCACCCTTGCTGCTGCTCGGCTTCGGGTTCGTGTGGTCGGCGCGACGCAAGGCTCGTATCCGGAGGCTGTCGGCATGAATCGGAACACCGTCATCCTGTTGTTGTTGGCCATCGGGCTCGGTGGCGCCGCGTGGCTCGCGACGCGCGAGTCTCCGCCTGTCGAGCTGCCGAAGCTGAAGCTCGCTGGCTACGGTCCGGCGTCGGAGGCGCCGCCAGTCGACCCGATGGCGCCATCCCCCGATGTCGCGTCGCCGATCGACGGGCTCGAGCTGGAGATCCCAGGTGAGCCGAAGCTCGTGCTGAGGCGCGAGAAATCGGGCGACGAGGTGATCTGGCACATCGACGCGCCGAAGAAGGGGCGCGCGCAGGGATACTTGGTCGACCAGATCGTCGGCCTGTTCAAGACCGAGCTCGCGAGCCGCGAGGCGCGGCGCTACACGGAGGCCGACGCGCGACTCTTCGGGTTCGAGCCGACGCGCCGCATCCGGCTCGTGGCGAAGTCGCAGGGCGCTGTCTGGAACGGCGTCGACCTGCTTATCGGCGACCTGCGGCGGGATCGCGGCGCGGGTGCGGACGGGGCGGTCGACACCTGGGTCATGGCGGGGAGCCCGGCCGAAGGCGCGACCCCGGT
>SYAK01000529.1 GCA_005788935.1 Pseudomonadota bacterium | reverse complement strand
GCGGCGTCCTATGAGCTTAGCTCCTACTTTCGTTCGAGCGCGTCGTGGCGCGTCCGCATCGCGCTCGCATGGAAGTGGATCGCGTACCGCACCGAGCCGGTCCATCTGTTGCGCGGCGGTGGCGAGCCGGAGATGGCGCCCTACCTCGCGCTGAACCCGATGGGCGAGGTGCCAGCGCTGCGGGTGTCGACCGAGGCGGGTGAGGTCGTCCTGACGCAGTCGGTGGCGATCCTCGAGTACCTCGAGGAGGCCCACCCCGAGCGGCCGCTGCTGCCTTCGGACCCGTGTGCGCGCGCGCGGGTGCGGGCGCTCGTCGAGTGCGTCAACAGCGGCGTCCACCCGATCCAGAACTTGAAGGTCCTGCAGCACCTCGAAGAGGGACTCGGGCTGCCCGCGGCCGCGCGCCCGGCGTGGGCGGCCCACTGGATCACCAAGGGTTTCATTGGTATCGAGGCGATGCTGGCAACGACCGCCGGGGTGTACGCCTTCGGGGACGCGGTGACGCTGGCCGACTGCCTGCTCGTGCCGCAGGTCTACAACGCGCACCGCTTCGGCGTGGACATGGCCGCTTTCCCGACGATCGCGCGGGTCACGGCGGCCGCAGGCGCGCTCGAGCCCTTCGCGAGCGCTCACCCCGACCGGCAGCCCGACGTCCCGCCCGCGTCCTGAGCACGCGCGAGATCCTTTCGGGCCGGTCGTGCGTCTCAGCGCCAACGACCGGGTCACGAGGGCTCGATTTTCGGCTGCAGTCGCGGTATGGAGCTGGATAGTGAGGACGCTGACCGCCCAGGAGCTCGAGGAACGCCTCCTCGACTATCTCTACGACGAGCTCGCGCCCGACGAGCGCGCGGCGTTCGAGGCGTCGGTCGGCGCCTACCCGGCGATTCAGGCCGAGCTCGAGGCGCACCGCAGGACGCGCGTCGCGGTCGCGGGCCTCGCAGGGCCACCGGTCTCGCCAGCAGGTGACGCATGGGACGCGACGCTCGCGTCGATCATCGCCGAGGCGAACGCTGCGGCGTCTCCGGACACGCCCGTCGGGGCCGAGGTCATTTCGCTCAGGCCGGGGGTGCGGGAGGCGGTGTCCTCGACGGTGTCCCCCGTCCGAGGGTCGCTGGGTCGCGGCTGGCTGATGGCGGCCGCGGCCGTGCTAGCGGCGGGTGGGGCGGTCATCGCCGGTCGCGATGAAGGCCCGCCCGAGACGGCCTCGGCGGGCCAGTCTCGCGAGGAGCGTGTGGCCCCCGTGGTGGTGGCGCAGCGTGAGCCGGCCCCGATGGCCGAGGTGCCCTCAGGTGTCCGCGCGCCCCCTGCGGTCCTTCAGCCTGCGGCGTCGACGGCCGCGGCGCCGTCGCCCGAGATCGTGGCGGCCAGGGACGCTCTGGTGGACAAGGCGCAACGTGCCGTCGAGGTCGCGTCGAAGAAGGTCGCTGCCGAGACTGCGGATGCCTCCCCGATCGAGGTGGCGACAGCTGACGCGGTCGCCCGGGATGCGCTCGGCGCACGATCGGGCGGCGGGTCCCGGGTCGCGGGCGTCTCGGTCGCGGCCTCGGCTCGCAGGAGCGGCTCGCGAGACGCCGAGGTCGTGGCTGTGCTCGACGCGGCCTCCCTGGATTCGGATGACGGCGCGAGCCGGGGTGGTGAGGGCTTCGCGCCTGCGCCCCCGCCTGCCGCGTCGGCCCGCGCCGCCGAGACGACCGAACGGTTCGCGATGGCAGCCGAGGAGGCCGACGGGACCTTGCAAGCTCCAAGGCCCGCGGCCCTGGCGCGGGGCGGTGCGAAGGACGACGGCCGGATCGACGAGCTCTGGAAGAGCTTCTCGCGTGCGGTCGCGTCAGGCGACGTGGCCGCGGCCGAGCGGGCGCTGGCGTCACTCGAGGCGGCACAGGCCGACGCAGCAGCCCTCAGGCGGGCGCGGGCGGAGCTCCACGCGCTCCACGCGAGTCGTCAGCAGCGGCCGATGATGAAGTCGGCCCCTGCTGCGGCCCCCACGAAGTAGCAGCGGTTCCCGCCACCTGGCCGAACGCCACCTTTGAAGTCGGCGGCCGCATGTGAAAGCATCGGTCTCCGGGACGCAGGCGTGACCGCACCGACGCCCGCCGGTTCTCGCGACAGGAGCGCCATGATACGCCTCACATGCCTTGCCCTCGCGACGCTCACGGGCCTCGTGACCGCCCATGCCCATGCCAGCGGCCCGGCCCCGACGCGGCTCGCCGACGTCCTGCCGCAGGGTGCGCGGGTGCTCGCGAAGGCCCTCGAGCCGACTGACCTCGGCCCGCGGCTCGACCTCTACCTGCAGTTGCCGGAGGCTGCCCTCACAGGTCTCAGCGAGGCTGTCCTCGAGGACCTCGTCCGTGCGGCGCTGGCCGATGTGGCCGACGACGTCTCGGGCGTCCTGCCGTGGGTTGCCACGCCCGATCGGGGCTGGGTCCCGCTGCCGTCGCTGCTGCCGACAGTGCCGCCGGTCCCGCGCAAACCGGACGAGGGGCATGTGGCGGCGGCCCTCGTCACGGCGGGTCCTGCGCGCGGGGCCCGCAGGCCAGGTGCGCTGTCGGGCAAGGTCGTCTACGTGTCGGCCGGGCATGGCTGGACGTGGACGCCGAGCATCGTGCGGTGGGCGACGCAGCGCGGCAACACGCATGGCGTCGTGGAGGACATGGTCGCCATCGAGACCATCAACACCTACCTCGTGCGCTACCTCGAGAACGCGGGCGCGACCGTCTTCACGGTCCGCGAGCGCGACGTCCAGTCAGCGATGGCCATCGTTGACGATGGCGGCACCCAGGGCGGCGGGCGCTATGTCGAGACCGGGGCGTGGACCGACTCGACGGAGGCCGGCTTCGAGGCCGGGCAGGCGCCCTATGCCGGCACGACGAACCCGTTCGAGGCCGGCGGCACGCGGATCGCGGCCTCGGCGGCGAGCGTGACGGCCACCGCGTCCTTCGTGCCGCAGATCCCGCGCGACGGCCTCTATCAGGTCTACGTGAGCTACGCCGCCGCCACGAACCGGGCACCTGATGCGCATTATATTGTCCGGCACGCTGGCGGCGAGGCGCACGTCCGCGTCGACCAGCGGCGCCACGGGGGAACCTGGTTTCCGTTGGGTCAGTGGTACTTCCGGGCTGGCGAGGACGCCGCTCGCGGGGCCGTCGTCCTGCAGAACGACTCCCAGGCGGGTGGCAGCACCTTCGTGTCGGCAGACGCGGTGCGCTTCGGCGGCGGGATGGGCGAGTCCGCGCGCGGCAAGGCGACGGGCAGCGGGCCGACAGCGCTCGTCTCGGGCAAACCGCGCTACGAGGAGAACGCGCGCTACCACATCCAGTTCAGCGGGGCCGCGCCGAGCGTCTACGCCTACACCGGCGACGAGCGCGACGACGACATCGGCGCCCGCTCGCGCTACGCCGCCTGGCAGAACGAGACGGGCGAGGACGCGGTCTATGTCTCGTGGCACACGAACGCCCCGAACCCGGCCCGCGGCACCAGCAGCTTCGTCTACGGGCCGAACCCCCCGAACGGTGACTACGATTTTCAGGGGATCGCGGGCAGCGACCGCCTCGGGCGCTTCGTTCACGACGAGATCGTGCGCGACATCCGCGGCGAGTTCGACCCGGCCTGGAAGGACCGCGGGCTGAAGACGGCCTACTTCGGCGAGATCAGCCCGCGCCACAACCCCGAGATGCCAGCCGCCCTCATCGAGGTGTGCTTCCACGACACCGAGGCCGACGCGGCATGGCTGAAGGATCCGCGCTTCCGCGAGGTCGCGGCGCGCGCCTTCT
>SYAK01000528.1 GCA_005788935.1 Pseudomonadota bacterium | reverse complement strand
GTCGGTCGTGCCAGGCGTAACCCACGGGTGCGCCCACGACAGGAGCCCCACGTGGAGGAGCTCCTGCGCCACGCACACGGGGGCCCGCCGCTCCGCCGAGGCGGTCGAGGCGACGCAGGCGAGCTGCGTCTCGTGTCCTCGCATGTCCACGACGAAGGCGAGGGAAATCGGGCGCTCGTTCGAGCTCGACAGCAGAAAGCCCGCCCCCGCGGCCGCGGCCGCGCTGAGCTCGAGCTTGACGCCCGTGCCAGCCTTCGCCTCCCACGACGACGTGCCGCTCGACGTCAGGCGCAGCGTCACGGCCGTCGCTTGCGACGGGCGCCGGTCGAACTTCCCCGCTCCGACGGGCTGGACCACCGCGACCTCGAGGTCCCCGCTGCGCTCTTGCTGGTGCTCGAGGTAGTGGTCGACGCCACAGACCGTGTCCCGGACCACCGCCTCCGCGAGCTTCGACAGGCGGGCGAGGCGCGCCTCGGCGCTCATGGCTGGCTCGGCGGCGGCTGGCGCCTCGGTCGCGAGGCTGTGCACGAACCAGTCGCCGAAGGGGTGACGCGACGTGAGGTGCGGCGGCAGGGGCACCCGCTTCGGCCCCGTGTCGCGCAACAGCGTCGTGCGGTCGACCCAGACCCGCGCGGCGTGCGGATCCGCGTCGATGACGAGGACCGAGTCCGTCTTCTGGGCGCGCTTCTGACGTGTCCCTGTCGAGGTCGCGCGGCGGTTCGGCTGGACCTCGACGAACGTCACCGCGTCCGCCTCGAGCGCGCTCACGGCGCTCCCTTCGACGAGCGCGAGCCACACCGAGCCCTGCCGGTCAGGGCTGAGCTCCCACCCGCGAACCCCCGCGCGCATCGCCTCCCGCAGCCCTGAGAGGCTCGGCGTCATCGCCGCGATGCTGACCGAGCTCTCGAGGCTGCCGGCCTCGACGTGCCAGGGCGCCCGCCACTGGGGCGGGTGCGCTGGCCAGCCGGTGAGGCCGACCTCCTCGAGCGTGCCGCCGGGGACCGTGAAGGTGCGCGACGCGAGCGGGAAGCCCGGGATCTGGGAGAAATGGACGCCTCCCTCGGAGTCGCGCTCGAAGCACCGCGCCGGGTCGAGGCCCGCCTCGAGCAGCCACGTCAACCCGAGCGCTGTCACCGGGAGCCACTGGCGGACGCTGACCGCCCCCTGTGGCTCAAAGCGCGGGACGATCGCCCGCTGCGACCACAGGCGGTCGAGCGCATGCACGTGCAACCCGCGCGGCTCAACCGCCGCGATAAGCTCGTAGTCGGCGTCTCCGTCGCGGAGGTGCAGCACCAGCGAGCCAGGAGCCCCCCGAGCCTCGGCGGAGTCCAGATACGGCAGCTTGGTCCCGTCGACAAAGACGTGGAGCTCGTTCGCCGCGTCGACCCAACCGTTCTTGAGTTGTCGTGTGGACGGCGAGGCCTCGCGCCACTGGCGAAGCTGTTCGAGTTCGGACATGGGGTCGTTCCATGGCGCGCCACGGATGGAACTCCGCCCGCGCGAGGTCGGGGTGGTTTCAGTTCGGGATGCGCGGCGGCGGGTCGACCGTCACGCGCAGGAGCGGCACGCGCGTCTGCTCGCCGACCTTCGCGCCGTGCTTCTCGATGCGCGCGATCGACGCCCGCCCGAGCGCCATCGCGAACTTGTGCAGCAGATGCCAGGCGTAGAGCTTCGAGACCTTCTTGCCCTTGATCGCGAGCGTCGCGGTCCCGAAGTCCTTCGCGGAGCCCTCGGGCGTCGCCGCGGAGTGCCGGAAGAACTCGAGCAGCGGCGTCTTGCAGACGCGCAGCTTGCTCTCGATCTCGCCGACGAGCGTCAGCGGCGCGAGGTCAAACGGCAGGATGGCCTCGGCGCAGCGCTGGTCGAGGCTGACCGCCGCGTCGACGGTGAACGTCGACCGGCTCGCGGACGGCGCCACCGGCACCCGGTCCCGGGCGTCGGGCGTCGGGACGTGCAGGATGTGCGCCGCGCAGCGGTCAACAGGGGGCCGCTTCAGCAGCGCGCTGACGTCGGGGTTCATCATCACCTGCGACAGCTGGCTCGCCGTCTGAGGTCCGCAGTTCGGCCCGACGATCCCGTCGACCGTCTTGCGGCAGCCGAGCGCGTCATGCACGCCGAGCGTCCACGCGCCGCCGCCCTCGGCGGGGCAAGGCGTCACGACGGCGAGCTTGGCCCGGAAGTCCGAGACGTTGTTGTTGGCGTCAAACCCCCATGAGAGAGTCTTCGCGCCCGCCTCCACCGGCGCGTCCCAGCGCCAGTCCGGCAGCGGCCGAAAGGCGTCCTGCGGCAGCGCCACGGGGGGCGCGCCGGTCATCGAGACGGTCACCGAGATGCCCGGCAGGGTCCCGGTCGCGCTCGGCCCCTTGGCCCACGCGAGCGCCAAAGGCTCGAGCGGCGCCGACTTGTCGCTGTACTTGCCGGCCGCGAAGGTCACGGCTCCAGGCACCGGCAGGACGGCCGGCGTGCCCGCAGAGAGCAGCTCGGCCTGACCCGCGGCCGTCACCTTCCGGACCGTGGCGCCCTTGAACAGCTCGGGGGCTGGCTCGACGACGGCCACGCTGACCTTGCCGGTGCACGCGGTGCCCGGAAACAGCTCGAGCGCGTCCGTCTGGTCGAAGGCCACCGTGTAGGTCGCACCACCTGCCGCGTGGCTGAGGTCGGCCGCCACCTTGGCGCCCGCGTCGACGTGACCTGCGCGGGCGAGGACGTAGAGCAGGATGGGCGTCGCCTTCCCGTTCTGCGTGAGCTTGCCTGGAAGCGCCCAGACGCCGCCGAGCTTGTCGAAGCGGCTCTCGTCGACGATGCCGTTGGCGTTGTCCTCGTCGGTGATGCCATCGTACCAGATGATGGCGACAGGCGCCGACGACGGGCTGTCGAGCCAGTAGTTGGTCCACGCCTGCACCCGCGTCTCGAGGCGAGGCGACCGCGCGATGCCCATCCGCCACGTCTTCAGCAGATCAGCGTCCGTCTGGCTCTTGCCCTTCAGGATCATCGCCGAGATCTTGCCAGGCTCCTGGATTGTCTCGATGCCGCAGTCGTAGCGGTCCCCGCAGAGCTTCAGGAAGAACGGGATCGGGTTCTCCATCCCGGGCGCCGCGCCCGCGACGTCGACCGCCACCGCCACGCCCTTCTCCGGGTTCGTCAGCTTGCGCTCCGGGCACGTCCAGAGCGGCTGCTCGGCCGCGGCCGCATCCTTCGCCGCCCGCGCGTCCGCCTCCGCCGCGGCCGCCGCGGCGGTTACCGGCCCCGCCGACGCCTCTGGCGGCTTCAGCTCGGGAGGCGGCGGCACCGACACCCCACCCTCATCCTTGCACCCCGCGAGCGCCCCACCCAACACGAGCGCCGCGATCCCCGACCCGAACGTTTTCAAATGCATATCTCAATCCTGACTCGGCGCCCCTTTCGGGGCGCGACTGTTCGTTCCGAGGCCTCAGCGAGCGAGTGATAATCGCCCCTGCCTGACGCGAGCAGAAGATGGCGGGAAGCTGAGGTCGTTCTAGGGCACCGCGGCCACCGTCTCGAAGCGGGGGGCGGAACCTGTCGCGAGGCTCCGCTCGATCGTGTAGAGCGCTGGCAGGTGCGCTGTCGACTCCGACGGCGATCTC
>SYAK01000527.1 GCA_005788935.1 Pseudomonadota bacterium | reverse complement strand
GGCGGCGATTGGGCCGCCGGTCGCCTGTGTCATCCAGACGTCGGGCGCCACAGCGCCAATGCGGGCCATGCGGGCGAACGCCGTCCCGAGCGGCTCGCCAGCCACCTCGGCCCGCGCGATGGCCTGCTCGATCTGAAAGGCGATGAGGTGGCCAAGCGGGTAGTTGGCAAGATAAAGCGGGTAGGACACGAGGTGGGAATAGATCCCGAGCAGCAGCGCGCCGTCGCCCGCCTCGCCGTCACCGAGGTGCGGCGCGTAGTGGCGGGCCCACAGCTCGCGCGCCAGGCGGACCGTGGCCTCGCGCAGGGCGGCGGGCGTCGCGTCAGGGTGGCCCTCGAGCCAGCGCCACATCGCGAGCTCGAGCAGCGCCACGCCGGAAATCTCCCAGGTCGCGAGGAAGGTCGCGAGCACCCGCTCGGCGTCGGCCTTCGGGTCCGCGGCTCGCGCGAGGCCCAGCACCTGCAGGTCGCGGGCTTGCAGCACGAAGGCGAGGGCCTCGGTGAAGGCGTTGTTCGGGACCCCCGCGAGCAGGGTGTGGTCGACGTCGTACAGCGAGTGGACCTGCTCGACATTGTGCCCAAGCTCGTGGATGGCGATGTTGAAGCCCTTGTAATCCATGCCGTGCGGACCGATGCGCGTGCGCAGCCGCGGGAAGTCACCGCGGCGGGCGGCGGGCATCGCGTGGCCCGCTCCCCGTGACGGGTCGACCTTGATGAGACCCGCGAGCCGCGCGGCCTGGGCGGCTGGGAAGCCAAGCGCCTCGAGGATCGGACCAAGCGCCCGCTCGAAGCTCGCCGCGTCCGGGAAGCGCGCGCCGACGATGGCGTCGAGCTCCGATTCGGACATGCGGGCGCGGGCCTTGAAACCGTCATACCAGAAGTCATGCGGCTCGAGCGGCCGACCGAGACGGCTCTGCATCAGCACCATGACCCGACCGACCACCGGGGCCGACACGACCTCGATCAGCAGCGCCTCCACACGCCCCGCAGGCAGCTCGCGATCGCGCTCGAAGGCCCGCGCGACAGGACCTGGCGCGCTCGGAACGTAGGGATCGGCGGCCCGCAAGGACTGAAAGTTCCGGAGAATCAGGGCGTACCGCGTATCCGGCTCGCGCGCCTCGGGCCCGCCCGCTGCGACCCGTGGGGCTGGCGGTGCGTCGACCTCGACCGCCTCCGCCGCAGCGCGGGTGACCCGGTTGGACGACGGCTCCCAGTCCCAACGCGGATTGCCGACAACATGCAAGGGGATGGTCTGGTCGACGATCCGCGCCATCGCCCGCGCGATGAGCCGCTGCCGCGCGAGGCCGTCGGCCCCCGCCGCGTATTGCGCCTTGATCTCGTCGCGCAGGTTCCAGTGCGAGATGAGACGCTTGCCGCTCGAAAAGAGGCGCACGCCGTCGGTCCCGACGAGGTGGTGCATCCACAGGTCGTAGCCCGACACGTAGGCGTCCGCGGCGGCCCTCGCCTCGGCCTCCATTGCCCGGACAAAGGCCGGGATCCGCGCCGTGAAGCGCCCCGTGAGCCTCGCCTCGGCCCAGTCGCGTCGCGTCATGGCGCCAGCTTGCGCGACGCGCGCTGCGACAGTCGTGACCGGAAAGTTCAGCAACGCGACGAAGGCGAGCCTCGTCCGGAAGAGGTCGTCCGTCAGGTGGCTCGCAGGCTCGAAGGCCGACAGCAGCGGGTCAACGGGCAGGCGCGGACCGACCGCGACGTCCGACGGCGCACGCAGCGCACGCCCCATCTCGAGAAAGTGACCGTCGAGCTGCTCGAGCATGCCCTCGAGGCGCACAAAGGTCGCCTCGCGCTCCGCTGGGTCGGTGAGGTAATGGCTGGCCGCAAACCCAGCGAGATCACCATCGTCCGGACGCCATAGCGCCGCCACCTGCTGCACCCCGCGCGCGATCGCTCCCGCGTGGGCCTCCCCGTACCGCGCCACCGCCGCCTGTACGGCCGCAGAGACCTCCGCCCCGTCCACACGCCGCGAACCGGCCACGGACTGTGGACTCCCTGTGGCACACCCGAACAACAGGATCAAACCGAGCAACACGACAAGGACACGACGGGACTGAGACACGGGGGCTCCTGGCCGTCGCGCAGGGAAGAGACGCAGGAGAGGTGCGGCGCGACGCCCGTTTTCAAAGCGTATCCGGCTTCGGATGCGTTGGCGAGATTGACACGACGGCCCTCCGCGCTTACCTTCATGGCGCTCAGGCTTGCCGCACGCCCACCGCGTCCACGCAGAGCAACCTCCCTTGGTCGCCAATCCGCCTCCCGCGCGCCTGCCGCGCCCCCGGAGCGCGGCGACCTCCAGACCCTGCGACGCCCGCTTGCCCACTCCGCCCCTTGCACCGACCCGCGCGCGCCCCCCACAAAAGGCGCGGCCGCGACCCCGGACCCTCAGGTCGACCACGGTCGCCCCGAGCGCTGGAGTCGCGGGTGCATCCGTCGCGGCCTTCCTCGTGGCCCTCCTCGCCGTGACTCTGACTGCCTCCGGATGGGGACGGTCAGGCTCGGACGCGGACCACGTCGTCCGTCTCGCCGCGCCCGCCGAGGCCGTGCATCCAGCGCTTCACGCGTCGGACGCCTCCTCGACGGCCGTGCGGCCGGTTTCCCACCTCCCAACCCTTCAACCGCCCCTTATTCGCGACGTCTCCGCGCCTGTCGCCGCCGCGCCGAGGCCATTTGCCAGCGAGGTCGCTGTCAACCCCCCTCGGACGCACGCGCCGCCGCCTGGCGCCCGAGACGCCGCCCAACGCTCCCTTCGCTTGACGCTCCGGCTCCGCACCTACCCGCGGCGCCTGTCCTGGCTCGCCCGACCCGGCCTGAGCCCGTCGCCTGAAACGACGGCCCCGGCCCGTAGCGCCCCACCCCTGCCCCACTTCGCCACGCAGGCCGCGATTGACGCGGCCATCTCTGGCAGAGGCGGAGCGCTGGGAGCGCGCCACCGGTTCCACGACGCGTGATGCGCAGGGGGCTCCAAAGGAGAGACCCCCATGGCAGAGAAACTTCTCGTCAATGTCGCCCACGAAGAGACCCGCGTGGCCCTCGTCGAGTCGGGCCGACTCGCGAACTTCGAGATCATCACGTCGCTCGCCGACAACAACAAGGGCAGCATCTTCAAGGGCATCGTTCACCGCGTGAACGCCTCCCTCCAGGCGGCCTTCGTCGACTACGGCGCCGACAAGCAGGGATTCCTGCCGCTCGCCGAGGTTCACCCGCGCTACTACCCGAAATCCTTCGACAAGAACGGCAACAAGCGGCCGACCATCATGGACGTCCTGGCCCAAGGCCAGGAGGTCATGGTGCAGGTCGTGAAGGACGAGATCGGCCAGAAGGGCGCGACGCTCACGACCTATATCTCACTCGCGGGCCGCTCGCTCGCCATCGAGGCCGACTCCGACAAGGCCGGCATCTCGCGGCGCGTGTCGCAGGACGAGCGCAACCGACTCCGCAAGGTCATGAACCAGCTCGAGGTTCCCGATGGCTTCGGCGCCATCATGCGGACCGCGGCGGCCGACCAGGACGACGACGACATCCACAGCAACCAGCAGTACCTGATGCAGCAGTGGACCAAGGTCCAGGAGCGCTTCAAGGCCCACCGCGGCCCAGGCCTCATCCACCAGGAACTTCCGCTCCCGATGCGCTTCATCCGGGACTCGCTGTCGAACAGCGTCGACGAGATCCTCGTCGACGACAAGAAGACCTTCGAGGAGGTCCGCAACTTCTGCGTGGCCGTCGCGCCCGAGCTCGTGCAGCGCGTGAAGCTCTATGACGACCCCCGCCCGCTCTTCTTCCGCTTCCAGATCGAAGACCAGATCGACGACATCTTCGCGCGCAAGATCGACCTGCCGTCGGGTGGTTCCATCGTCATCGACCAGGCCGAGGCGCTCGTCGCGATCG
>SYAK01000052.1 GCA_005788935.1 Pseudomonadota bacterium | reverse complement strand
GGCATCAGCGACTTCGTGACCTTCCTCGAGAACACCGCCGAGTACCGGCGTGCGTTGCGGCGCGCGGAGTATGGGGACGAGAGCGACCCGGCGATGCGCGACTTTCTGAAGTCCATCTCGCCGCTGTCGCACGTCGAGCGCATCCGCAGCGCGCTCTTCGTGGCCCACGGCGCCAACGATCCGCGCGTTCCGCTGTCCGAGGCCGAGCAGATCGCGAAGGCGGTGCGGGCGGCCGGGAAGGACGTCTGGCTGATGGTCGCGTCGAACGAGGGCCACGGCTTCGCCAAGCGGGAGAACCGTGACATGTATCTCTGGCTCTCGGTGATGTTCCTCGAGAAGCACCTGAAGCCAGCCCCCTGACGGCCTGGTTCATTGGTGTTCAAACGACATCGGCCGCGTGATGCCCGCGCGCCAGCCCAGCGAGCGACCATCGGGTCCCGCGAGCCGCGCGTCCTCGCCTTCCACAAGGCGCGCGGTCTCGTGACGACGCACGCCGACGAGCTCGGTCGCGAGACAGTCTACGATCGGCTCCGGGCGGTGCTGCCAGCAGGCCTGGCGCCGGTGCGCTGGCACGCCATCGGCCGCCTCGACGCCGACACGACGGGGCTGCTGCTGTTCACCGATGACGGCGCGCTGCTGAGCCACGTGACGCAGCCTGCGACCAAGGTCCCGAAGACCTACGCGGCCCTCGTCAAGGGGTTGCTCGGCCCCGGCACGGTGGCGCGCCTGGCGGCCGGCGTACCGCTTTCGGGCGGCCTTGGCATGTCGGGGCCCTGCAAGGTCGAGGTCACGGGCTTCGGCGTCGCGACGACCTGGCTGCGCCTGACGCTGACCGAGGGCAAGAACCGGCAGGTCCGTCGGATGCTGCTCGCCGTCGACAGTCAGGTCATCCGCCTCGCACGCGTCGCCATCGGCGGGGTGACGCTCGGCGACCTGCCCGAGGACGCCTGGCGCCTTCTGACGCCGGAAGAGGTCCGCTCCGGCCTTGGCTTTCCGTCCCCCGACCGCAGCTGACCTCCTGCGGCCTACACCGTAGGGGGTCGTGTCCGAACATATGAATTTGATGCGCGCTCGAGAGCGCCCTGCGATTCATGAAGCGCGATGCGCAGACCGTTGCCACGGCCCGCTGAACACACCGCTCGGTGACGAGCGCCCAACCCCGCAGACGCCACCCCATGCATATCGTTGACGGCCGACTTTACGACCGACTTGGCGGCCCAATCATGCTCACGTTGGCCATTGCCCACGGGGCCTGCTCCGTGGACGCCCACACCACGCGGGACGACCCCCGTGATGGCCTGACGTCCGAGGTCGCGCCGGCGCCCGATGCAGGCGTTCCGCACGACCTGGTGCAAGGGACCGATGCTCCGTCGGACGGAGACCTCGCGGGAGTGGGCGACCTGCCTGAATCGCCCGATGCGGAGACCGATCCGGACACCGACGCCGAGGACGCCCTCGATTCCGCCCCGCCTGATGCGGACCCTGTCTTCGGGCCCATGCAGCTTGTCGCCGCCACGGCTGGCAACAGCAAGACGCCCGTTATCGCCTCGACGGGCGGGGCCCTCCACGTGGTCTGGCACGACTTCACGCCGCGTGCCGACGGAGGCGCGGTGCCGACCCTGCGCCACGCGTCGCGGGCGAGCCCCGAGGCCGCCTGGAGCGAGCCAGCCCTCGTGCTGTCGGAGGCGGGGCGGAACCTCTTCCCCACCCTCGCAATCACAACCAACCATCTTGACGGGCATGCCTTGCACGTCGCATGGCAGCGCGAGGTCGACGGGGTCACGACGCTGATGCATGCGTCCATGCCTGACGCCGACCACCCCGGGAGCGCAGCGTTCACCGCCGCCAGCCCGGTGGTCCGGGGAACCTCTCCGCGCCTCGTCGTCGTCGGGTCCCGCCTTCACGTCGTCGGCTTCGACGGCGCCGCCCTCGCGCACGCCTCGGCCCCGGCCGGTACCGCAGACGCGTCAGGCTTTGTCCCGTCGGCGCCGTGGCCGCTCTCGGACGCCTTCGTCAACACGCTCGACCTCGCCGCAGTGCCGGAAGCCCCGAACACCGCGTCCTTCCTGGTCGGCTTTGCGACCTCGCCAGGCGAGACCAGCTACGACGTGCGACGCGTCCGCTGGTCCCCGGGCAGCGGCTGGGGCACGCGCGAGACGGTCTTCACGTCGTCGGGCCGCAGCTCGGACGACCTCGACGCGGTCGCGGGCCCTGCCGGCCCGGCCTGGGTCTGGACCGAACAGGACGCCGACACCCCCGAGGACATCCCGGTCGTGGCGCTCGACCCCTCGCACCCGCGTGCCGAGCCCATCCGCGTGACCCGAGAGGCTGGCTTCGCGATGAGCCCGACCGCCGCGCGCCTGCCCGACGGCCGCCTCGTTGTCGCGTGGGTCACGCCCCGCGACACCATCGCCGTCTCGTTCGGCCCCGACTTCAAGGCCGACCTCGACCTTGGCGGGAAGAAAGCCACGTTCCCGGACGTCACGGTCGCTCCGGACGGCGCGGTCCACGTCGTGTTTTCGGCGCGCGACGAGGCCGGAATCCAGCAGATCTGGCACGCAGAGGCCCGCTGAGGGCCCAGTCAGACCTCACCCATCCGCAGGGCCTGCGGCATCGACCGGCAGCCAGGGACGCAGAGGCCACACCCCGTGCAGCGCTCCGGGTCCACGACGGGCACCCCGCGCGGGCCGGCGGTCAACGCGTCCGGGCCCGGGCACTGCCCGAGACAGTGGCTGCAGCTCGCCTCGGCCCTGGTGTTCAGACACAGGCGGCTCATCACCACCGCGACCGGCCTCCCGGGTGTACGCGCGACGTCGACCGCTGGCGGCGACCCGGCCGTCTCGTCGGGCTGTGGCGCCGGCCGCCAGCTCGGCGCCTCGTCTCCCAACAGGCCGAGGTCCCCGTCGCGCACCGGCTCGAGCGCCGCCACGGGGCCCCACGCGGCCGCCGGGTCATCTGCGGGCTCGGGCGACGGCGCCCCGATCTCCGGGGTCTCCGCCGCCGCTGCTGCGGTGGCGGCCGCGTTATCTGACGTACCGTCAAATCTCGGGGCGACGCGATCCCGACCCAGCAGGCGCGCGAGCAACCCGCGCGGACGCTGGCCGCTCAAGGCTCAGCGCCCCTTGCGCTTGCCTGCCGCCGCGCCACTTCGTGCCCCCGGACCGGCCCCGAGGCGGTGGTCGCCAGGCCGCATACCGTGCGTGACCGAGGGCTTCACCGGAGCCACGGCCCCGCGGACGGCCACCGGGGAGGCATCGCGCGCTTTCACGGCCGGACGGCCTGCACCCGACACCTCTCGCGGCCGACCGGTCTCGCGCGGCGACCGCTCGCCCGAAGCCCGCAGCTGCGGCGGTGTGGCCTCACGCGGCCTCGGCGCGGCCATGCGCACCTTGGC
>SYAK01000526.1 GCA_005788935.1 Pseudomonadota bacterium | reverse complement strand
CCGCTCGGCGCGACGGCCCTCGCGCCGGCGTGGCTGGCGGGCTTCAACCACGTCCAGCGGCAGGCGATCGCGCTCGACCCGGTCCGGGGGCTCGAGGTCGCGCGCCAGCTCGCGATGCTGACCTATCGCGCCGAGCCCGGCCTCGAGGCCCGCCAGGCGCCGCACCTGACGCCCGTGCCCGGCGCGCGCGGCGAGACCCGCATCGCGGGCTACCTCGAGCACCTCGGGGACAGCCTCCGGGAGCGCTTCGAGGCCGCCCCGTACCTCGCGCTCCTCGACGCGATGGACAGCCACGACCTCGTGCATGCAGCGCCGCTGCTCGGGCGCATCCGCGGCGCCAAGGCCCTCGTCGTCGACCTCGACACGGACATGCTCTTCACGCCGCCCGAGGTGCAGCGACTCGCGGACCTGCTCGACGCTAGCGGCACCCCGACCGAGCGTGCGACTATCCGCAGCGCCCACGGGCATGACGCGTTCCTCATCGAGTGGCCGCAGCTCGACGCCCTCGTGCGACGCGCCCTGATACTTTGAGTTGCAAACAACGCGCGGAGATTCGCGATGCAGCCTTGGCAGATCCACAAATTCGGAGGCTCGTCGCTCGGCACCCCGGGGCGCCTGCCGCAGGCCCTCGCGCGCATCTCCGAGGTCGCCACGGGTGAGGGGCGGACGCTCGTCGTGGTGTCTGCGGTCGGGGACACGACCGACTGGCTCATCGCGGCGACACGGCGGGCGGCGGCGGGGGACGCGGCCGGAGCGGACGCCGCGGTCGAGCGCGCACACGCGGCCGCGGTGGACGCCGCGCGGCAGGTCCTGGAAGGCGCAGCGCTGACGGCGTTCAGGGACGAGGCCTGGGCCATCATGGCGCCCGCGAGGCGGCTCGTCGAGGGCTTCGGCCTCGTCCGCGAGGTCACGCCGAGGGCGCTCGATGAGGTGCTCGCGGTCGGAGAGCGGGTCAGCGCCGCCCTCGTCTCCAGCGCGCTGAGGGCCCGCGGGATCGCAGCCGAGGCGGTCGACGCGCGCGACCTAGTCGTGACGGACGGGACGCCCCAGAGCGCTTCGGTGGACCTCGCGGAGACGGGGGGCCGCGTCCGGGCCGCCGCGGAGGGCTGGCGCGCGATCCCTGTCGTGACGGGCTTCATCGGCCGCTCGAAGGCGGGCCACACGACGACGCTCGGTCGCAACGGGTCCGATTACACGGCGTCCATTCTGGCGCACGCCCTCGGCGCGAGCCAGGTGACCGTCTGGACCGATGTGCCAGGCGTCTTCACGGCCGACCCGAGGCTCGTCAACGAGGCGTGGCCCGTGCGCAACCTGACGTGGTTCGAGGCCCTCGAGCTGGCCCACTTCGGGACGCGCATGTTCCACGCGCGGACAGTCATCCCGCTCATCGACCTCGACAGGCGGCAGCCGACGCGCCTCGTCATCCGCAGCACGACCGAACCCGAGGCGCCTGGCACCGTTATCGACGCGGCCGGACACCCCGGTGGAGCACGACCGACCTGCGTCACGAGCCTCGAGGAGCTCGCGCTGCTGCACGCGGAGTCGCGCCGCTCGGCCTTGCCCTCGGGGTTCCTCGCGAGGGCCCTCGAAGCACTCGAGGCGGCCGAGGTCAAGGTCTGGATGACGAACCACACCGGCCTCGGGGTCAGCGCGAGCTTCGTCGTGCCAGAGGGCGACGGGGAGGTCGCGAGGACGGTGCTCGGGGCGCTCGCGGAGGCGAGAGATGGCGAGGTAGTCATCGGAGAGGGCCGCGCCCCCGTGACGCTCGTGACGCTCGTGGCGGAGCGGATGGGCCAGCAGGCGAACGTCGCGGGGCGCTTCTTCGCGGCGCTCGGGCACATCGGGGTGAAGGTGCGCGCCATCGCGCAGGGGGCGAGCGAGCGGTCGATCGCGTGCGTCGTGGACGCAGAGGACACTGCGGCGGCCGTCAGGACGGTGCACGCGGCCTTCAACCTGGCCGAGGCCGAGGTCCACCTGCTGCTGCTCGGCCACGGGACCGTCGGAGGCAGCCTGCTCGCGCAGCTCGAGGTGCAGGGAGAGACGCTGAGGCGGGAGCACGGGATCCGGCTGAAGCTCGTCGGCCTCGCGGACAGCGCGCGGTCGGTGTTCGAGCCAGCGGGGCTCGCCCCCGGGGAGGCCCTCGCGCGGCTCGACCCGCAGGGGAGGCGCCCGGAGGCGCTGCTCCCGGAGCTGTCGAGGCTGTCACTGCCGGTGCTGGTCGACTGCACCGCCGCAGGTTCCCAAGAATTGCTTTATACGCAGGCTTTTGCATATGGCGTTCACGTCGTCGCGGCCAACAAGAAGCCGCTGACGGGGACCCTCGCGTCGTGGAGGGCGCTGCGCGACGCCGCGAGGCAGGCGAGCCGAGGGTGGCTGTACGAGACGACCTGCGGGGCCTCGTTGCCGGTCATCGAGACGCTGAAGAACCTCGTCAGGACAGGCGACACGGTCGAGCGCATCGACGGCTCGCTGTCTGGCACCCTCGCCTTCCTCGCGGGCGCTCTGATGCGCGGGACGCCGCTGTCCGAGGCCGTCGCGACCGCCCGAGAGAGAGGCCTGACCGAGCCTCACCCGCGAGACGACCTGTCGGGCCTCGACGTCGCGCGGAAGGCCGTCATCCGCGCGCGAGAGCTCGGCGCCGAGGTCGAGCTGTCCGACGTCGAGGTCGAGCCCTTTATCCCCGCGCCCTGGCTCGAAGAGGCCGACCCCGAGCGCTTCGTCAGGCAGCTCGCGGGCCTCGACGCCGACCTCTCCGCGCGGGTCGCCGCCTGGCGCGACGCCGGCCTGACGCTGCGTTACCTCGCGAGCGTCACCCCGGTCCCCAGCCACCCGACGCAGGTCCGCGTCCGCGTGGGCCCCGTCGCCGTCCCGGCCGACCACCCCGCCACGAGCCTCCGCGGAGAAGAGGCCATGGTCGCCTTCACCACCCGCCGCTACCGCCCCTACCCCCTCATCGTGCGCGGCGCTGGCGCTGGCGGCGACGTCACCGCGGCCGGTGTCCTCGCTGACATCCTCCGCCTCGCCCAGGACGTCCGCGGCCGGGCCTGAGACGCGAGACGACATGCGACGCGGCCAAAGCCTCACCTCCGAGCCGCGCCCCGCAGGACCGCCAGCCCAGCCTTCGTGGTCCGGTACCGCTGCTTCGGGCTGTGCGGCCTGTCGGGCGCGGTCATGTCCAGCAGGTTCCATTCAAGCAGCAGACCGATGATCTGAAACCTGAACTTGGTCCGATTTTTTCGCCCCGAGCGCCTCATGAGCTCTGACATCGTCCTGCGGTCGACAGCGTGCAGCCAACCGGCTAGGGTCCCGAGGTGACTCTCGGAGCCGATGCGGGACCGCGCATTTCGATGAAGCGATGAAGGATGAGAACGTGACAACGATGTCGAACGAGCTCGCAGGAAAAGGGAGCGACACTCCGCAAGTCTCGCTGCATTCAGCCCCATCGTCTTCGTCATCTGCCGCGCGTTCCCGGGTCAGCGGCGGCACGAGCGCAGTGCAACTGAAAGCGTCCGTACGCGCGGCCGAGGGCTATGATGCTCAGGCCGCGATGCTTCAGCCGTTGCAGCAGCACGGCGGCAGGGGCGACACATCGGACGTTCACGCGGCCGCGGGCCATGGCCTCTCCGGCAGTGGCGGGGCCTTGCCACACGGAGGGACCATCCAGGACGCGTTCGGGGGTTACGACATCTCGAACGTGGTGGCGCACACCGACTCGGCTGCGGCCGAGGGGGCTACCGCGATGGGTGCCGATGCCTACGCGACCGGGACCAGCGTCGCATTCAAGGGGGCTCCTGATCTTCATACGGCGGCCCACGAGGCGGCCCACGTCTTACAGCAACAGGCCGGTGTCTCTTTGTCGGGCGGCGTCGGCAAGGCCGGCGATGCCTACGAGCAACACGCGGACAAGGTCGCGGACGCGGTCGTCGCCGGGAAATCGGCTGAACCCATACTGGCTGAAATGAATGGCGGTGGCGGTGGCGAGGCAGTCCAGAAGAAGGTCGTCCAGCGCGTCGAGACGACCTCTCCGACGCCCCACGCCGACGCGGCGCTTGCCCAAGTCGGGGCCGGCGCGACACCCACGGCGGGGACCACGCCCGAGACCGAGACCACGGCGCCCGTCATCACCGTTCCACAGGCCTACGACACCTATTGCGCGCACATTCGAACCACCTTCGCAGCCGAGCTCGAGCAGATGCGGGCCATGCAGGCCGAGTTCAAGGCCTCGGCCAACGCCGCCAAGGCGCATGAGACCGTCGTCACTGTCGACTTCGAAGAGCAGAAGCGACTTCAGACGCAACTCGACGAAAAGAAGCTCGCGCTAACGCGTGAAGAGGGCATTCGCCTCGCAGCGTTGAACGCCATGGCGCCGTACAACGGCGACACGATGGAAAAACTCTACAATGCCGCCAAGCGGCTGGTTGAGAGCCATGGGCTGAAGAAGATCAAGGACGATGCCGACGCGAAGCTCCTTGAAGGCGCGATGCTTTCGGCGATGAACGTCCTCGGGCAGATCGACCCCGACAGCGGCAGCTTCGGCCGCGTTCTCTACACCGAGACCATCGACAAGGTCGAAAACGGGCGTCTCGTCGCCAAGGCCGAGGCCGAGGGGATGGCGCCAGCAGCGTGCGCAGCGCTCGCGGTCAACTACCGTACATGGGCCCGTGTCTTCTTCAGGACCGAGGTCATGACGGATCCTGCGTGTGCGGAGATCCTCTTCATGCGCGATCTCGGACTCAGCGGCCGCGAGGCCGGTGAATCACCCGAAACCATCATGAAGAAAGTCTTCGACAAGAAGAAGAAAGAGCTGGGTCTCGAGCCTACAGCGACCTTCGACCAAGCCACGGAGGAGCAGAAGCTCTCGATCTACAAAGGGATGATTGAGAGCGCGAAGTCGACCAATGGCGGGGTCAACGGAACCCTGGTCAAGAAGGACGATAAAGGACCGGCGGCAGAGACTCCCGCGCCAGAGACCAGGTCGACTGCGACCACGCCCACCCCTTGAAGGGTCTGTCCGCTACGTGCGCGTACCGCGAACGCCTCGTGGAACCGAGAGCGCTCGCTACGTGCCTGTCGATTGGGCTCAGGCCGTCGTTGCGAGCGAGACGTCGAGCCAACGCGCGAGCTGATGCGCCAGGACGCTCACCCAAGTGATGTCGCCCCACGCGCCCGAGTCCTGGTAGTCGGGCGAGAAGCTTGCGGAATGCTTGTAGTGCTCGGCGATGGTATAGGATGCGTCCGCCGTCTGAAGGTTGACGCCCCGAGCGACGGCCTGCTCGGCCGTAAACGGGAGAACGGACATAATCGCCGCCCTGTCGACCGCCGTCCCGTCGGCGAGGGTCGCGACGTCCGCGCGCACCATCAGACCCGTTCCACGCTCGGCCCATACGTTGAAAACGTCGGGCAGCGCGCGCCACACGACGCCGGTCGCGCGCGCATAGAAAGCAGGGGGATGGCCGGCCTTGACAAGCGCCTCGGTGACTGCGTCACGCTCGGAGGGTGTTGGCGAGACGTAAACCAACTGACGTGGCGTCCCGGAGACATCAAAGACCGACAACGTCGGGTCCTCGACATCGTCAACCTCCCACGCGGCCACGGCGCCGGGGGTTGCTACGAGGGCGACAAGGATGGGGGCGAGGTCCACGGTCATCGTCATATCCCGGCACATGGTTGGGGCGCTTCCGAGTCCCTAGCCGGATGATAGCCGTCACGCTGTCCGGGAGCAACCCATCGGCACCGGGCGAGCACACGGTCGAACGGCAAACCCCTCGCGAGAGCTTGGCGCGGAGCTCGCGCGCTCCGACGTGGAAGTCGAGCCCTTCATCCCGTCGCCCTGGCTCAAAGAGGCCGACCCGGAGCGCCTCGTGGCGCAGCTCGCCGGCCTCGACGCCGAGATCTCCGGGCGGGTCGCAGCCTGGCGCGCATAAGGCCTGACGCTGCGCTACCTCGCGAGCGTCACCCCGGTCCCGGGCCACTCCAAGGAGGTCCGCGTCGGCCCCGTCGCCGTCCCGACCGACCACCCCCCCACGAGCCTCCGCGGCGAGGAGGCCATGGTCGCCTTCACCACCCGTCGATACCGCGCCTACCCCCTCATCGTTCGAGGTGCTGGCGCTGGAGGCGATGTCACCGCGGCTGGCGTCCTCGCCGACATCCTCCGCCTCGTCCAGGACGTCCGCGGCCGAGCCTGAGGCGGGGAGACGACAGGCGACGCGGCCACAGCCTCACCTCCGGACCGCGCCGGGCAGGAACGCCAGCCCAGCCTTCGTGGTCCGGTACCGCTGCTTCGGGCTGTGCGGCCTGTCGGGCGCGGTCATGTCCAGCAGGCCCGCTTCAAGCAGCAGACCGATGATCCGATCCTTGAACTTGGTCCGATTTTTTCGCCTCGAGCGCCTCATGAGCTCTGACTCTCTTGATCATGAAGCCTGATATTTCCAACCGCAGTGCCTGAACCAGCCGGCGGCGCCGGAGGGGGGGTGATGAGCGACATGATGTCGCGGAGTGCGTCGTCGACGGCCTCTCGCGTCCGCCTTCGCGCCGTCCGCAGCCATCGCTTCACCTTGCCCCAGGCGAGCT
Source organism: Pseudomonadota bacterium (assembly GCA_005788935.1). The sequence continues at coordinate 4 of SYAK01000526.1, read as the reverse complement.
CGAT
>SYAK01000525.1 GCA_005788935.1 Pseudomonadota bacterium | reverse complement strand
TCGAATCCAAGCGGCCTGACACAGCCCGCTGGAGGCGCGATCGAGAGACCCTGACATTACGTCAGGAAATCTCTGAACGCCCCCTGGACAGGCGGCTCAGCGGGTCTTGTCGTTGACGATGGACTTCGCCTTGACCGCGCCGCGGGTCGCGACGAAGTGGACGAGGCCGGGCAGGTGTCGCCCGAGGAAGCCCGCCGCCTTGCCGTGCGCCGTGAAGACGTGCTCGCGCCGGCGCGAAAAGATCGCGTCGGCCATCACGACCGCGGCCTTGTCGGCGGGCCACATGAGCTTCTGCGGGCGCCTGTCGACGCGCTCGGGGTTCAGCTCGCCGCGGTTGTCGACGAGGCCGATCTCACTCTCGACGAAGCCGGGGTGGATGGTCGTGCAGCTGACGCCTGTCCCATGCAGCTCTTGTGCCAGGCCAAGCCCGATGGCGCGCAGCGCGAACTTCGACGCCGAGTAGGCGGTCTGTCCCGGCAGCGTCATGAGGCCCATGACCGACGCGATGAAGACGAGGCGGCCGCCGCGGGCTCGCAGCTCGGGGAGTGAAGCCTTCGCGGTGGCGACCGCGCCGATGACGTTGACGTCGAGCTGTCGCCGCCAGTCATCGAGGCTCAGCCGCTCGAACGGCCCGTTGACCGAGAAGCCGGCGTTGGCGATGGCGACGTCGAGGCGCCCGAGCGTGCCCGTGATGGTCGCGACCGCCTCGTCGCAGGCCCCGTCCGCCGCCACGTCGAGCGGGACCTCGAGGGCGCGGCGGCCAAGCGCCCGGACCGCGTCGCCGACCTCGACGAGCTTGTCACGGCGGCGCCCCGAGAGCGCCACGTCGGCCCCCTGGCGGGCGAGCTCGAGGGCGAGGGCGCGGCCTAGGCCGGTGCCAGCTCCGGTGATCCAGACGACGTGGTCGGCGAAGCGCATGCGGGAGACTCCTGTGGGTGAGGTGAGGGTGGCACAAAAGGCGTGAGGCGCTGCGGGATGCCATGAATGAGCGCCCATTCATCGGTCGAGGTGTGACGGAGGACCGCTTCGGAGGCGGGGTTCGTCGTCGTTGGCTCAGCCCGCGCCGAGCAGCCGCAGGGCCTCGGCGTGGAGCCGCTCGTTCGTCGCGACCGCGTCGCCGCCGTCGATGCGGCGGGCGCCCGTCCAGTCGGTGAACGTCCCGCCCGCCTCCTCGATGACCGGGAGCAGCGCGGCGTTGTCCCAGAGGGCCATGACCGCGTCCATCGCGAGTTCGGCCCGCCCGGTGGCCACTAGCACGTAGCCGTAGCAGTCGGCCCACGTCCGGTGCGTGCCGATGGTGCCCTCGAAGGCGTTCATGCGCGCGTCGCCGAGGCGCCCCCGGGCGGCGCGGTAATCGGTCGCGACGGCGAGGGCGTCAGGCAGCGCGGTGGTCTCGGAGACGCGACAGCGGCGGCCGTTCCAGGTGCAGCCGAGGCCGCGCCCGGCCACGACCAGCTCGTCGAGTCCGGGGATGGCGATGGCGCCGACGACCGGCTCGCCCGCGACCTCGACCCCGACGAGGGTGCCGTAAAAGGGCACCCCGCGGATGAAGGTGCGGGTGCCGTCGATCGGGTCGATGATCCAGCGGACAGGCACGCGCCCAGGCTCGACGCCGAACTCCTCGCCGACGATCCCATGGTCGGGGTAGCGCTCGCGGATGAGCGCGCGCATGAGCTTTTCGGCCTCGCGGTCGGCGACGGTGACCGGCGAGCCGTCCGCCTTCATCTCGACGGGCAGGCGGGTGTTGAAGCGGGAGAGGGTGCTTCGGCCGCCTGTCCAGGCGACGTCGGCGGCGACCTCGAGGAGTTCTGCAATCGGCGGGAGGTTCGACATGGGCGAGAGCGTGCCACAGCGGCGCAGCCTGCGCGAGGGCTCCCGTGACCGAACGTGGCGCGCATTCATGGCGCCGTCGACGGGAATCGGCTAAGAGCCGCCCGCGGCCCCAACCACCCCCAGACCCTGAGGAGTCAGCCATGAAGTTCTTCATCGACAGCGCCAACGTCGACGACATTCGCGAGGCCCTCGCCCTTGGCCTCTGCGACGGCGTCACGACCAACCCGAGCCTCGTCGCGAAGACGGGCCGCCCCTTCGGCGACGTCATCCGCGACCTCGTGGCGCTCGTCCCCGGGCCCCTGTCGCTCGAGGTCACGGCCCTCGACTATGACGGCATGATGAAGCAGGCGCGCGAGCTCGCGGCCTATGGCGATCAGGTCGTCGTCAAGCTGCCGCTGACGAAGGAAGGCCTCAAGGCCTGCAAGACCTGCTTTGACGAAGGCATCGCCACCAACGTCACCCTCTGCTTCACCGCGAGCCAGGCGCTGCTCGCCGCGAAGGCGGGCGCGACCTACATCAGCCCGTTCGTCGGTCGACTCGATGACATCAGCACGAACGGCATGGACCTCATCCGCGACATCGTGCAGATCTACGACAACTATGACTTCGAGACGCAGGTCCTCGTCGCGTCGATCCGCCACCCGCAGCACGTCGTCGAGTCGGCGCTCGCGGGGGCCCACGTCGGCACGATGCCGCTCTCGGTCGTGCAGCAGCTCTTCGGGCACCCGCTGACCGACATTGGCCTCGAGAAGTTCATGGCGGACTGGAAGAAGGTCCCGACGACCTGAGGCCGCGCCTTATCGCCCGAGGCGGTACTCGAGGCCGAGCCCGGCGTGGCTCACCGTGTCGGTGGGCCCGTCGAAGCGGGCCAGATGCACCATGTGAACGGCGAGGTGCAGGCGCACCGGGAAGTCGACCCAACGGAGCGACAGCCCAGCGCCGAGTCTCAGCCCGACGGTCGCGAGCGGAGTCTCGACCCGCGGGCCCGCGTCGCTTTCGCCTGCAAGGTCGACCGGTCGGGCGCCGAGCGGCTGGCTCAGGAACGCCGAGGCCCGCACCCAGGGAGTCCTCCACGGGTTCTCCCAGCCCGCCTGGAGGCCGACCTCGGGCGCGAGGAAGCCGCCTCCGACGTGGCCGCCGCCCCCGACGCTCGCGAGCCATGCGAGGTGCGGCAGGTCACGCGCGAAGCGGCCGCGGATGCCGATGCGCCCGGTCATGATGCCGCGGAAGACCGGCCGCCGTGGTTGGTCGGTGATCTGGATCCAGCCCGCGTCGCCGTCGAGTTCGACCAGCTGCGACAGTCCGCGCCGGAACGACAGCTCGCCGCCGGCCAGCTCCGGCCCGAAGACGCCGCCGCCCCCGTGGACCGCTGCGCCGAGGAGGGCTTCGCCCGGGGCCGCGGTCGCCACGTGCGAAGCGCGCGACCATCCCGAAGGCGGCGAGTAGGCGTGGAAGCCGCAGGCACCTGTCTGGAGGGCGAGCGTCAGGCCGAGCGCCCCTTTCAGGCGCCGAGTTCTCATCGCGCCGAGAGCCCCGAGAGCCGCGCCCGTGTCCCGGTGAAGTCGAGCGCCGCGGAGACCCCGTCGAAGACCCCGTCGCCGTCGAGGTCCACGTCGGCCGTCAGGTTCGCGGCGAGCAGGTCCTCGACCATCGCGAGCCCGCCGAGCTGGCCGAGGAGATCGGCGGGCAGCCCGGCGAGGGCCGCGCGCAGGCTCGCCATCGGCACGACCCCGCAGAGGCGCCCCGAGACCGCGACGAGGCCGCCCGCAGTCGCGTTCGGGCTCGTCAGGTCGCGGGTCGCGCGGGCTTCGAGGATGGGGGCGTGGACCTGCAGCAGCACATGCCCACCGTCGGCTGTCGGCACCGCGAACTGCAGCAGGTCGCGCGCCGCGCCGTCGGCCAGGGCCTCGGCCGAGACACGTCCGCCGCCCGCGAGGGTTGCGCCGAGCGGGCTCTGCGGGTCGGGTGTCAGCGTCGCCTGCTGGGTGATCCACGGGTCGCAGGGGCCCGTCCCGGGGGTCGCGGTGTCCCAGCTGTCGCGGCTCGCGGTGTAGCCGCACAGCGCCTCGGCAGCCGTCGGGTCGCATCGCAGGCTGTCGGCGGCGAGGGTCCCGAAGCGCCAGACGAGGCTGCCGCGGGCGGTGGCGGTGGCGTCGGCTGGCGCCGCGAAGTCGCGCGGCTCGACGAGGATGGTCGCGCGGTCAGCGGCGACGGCCTGCGCGAGCTGGGTATTGACGAGCGAGAGGCGTCCGGCGAGGCGCCCGAAGGCGGTCAGGCCAGCGCCGCCGCAGCCGCTGTCGGTCGGGATGCCGAGTGAGGTCAGCTTCAGCACGGGCGTCGGGAAGTCTGCCGGGAGGCGGCAGGTCTCGAGGAAGCAGGCCGCGGGCGTCACGAGGCCGCAGACGGTCCGGGGGGCGCACGCCGGGTCGCAGGCGACGACGCCCGCGCCCACGCAGACGCCGCGATCGGGCCGGCACAGGGCCTCATCGCCACACGGCGGGCAGGCGGGCTCGGGGCTGGCGTCCGCGGCGGCCGCGCTGTCGTCGGCTGGGGCCGCGGTGTCCTCGGCGAGCGTCGCGTCAGGCTGCGCAAGGGCGGTGTCGAGGTCGGAGGTGACGTCGTCGGCTGTCAGGTCCGTGACGTCCGGGGCGGACACCGGTCCCCCGCTCGGGGCGGTCCCGCTGTCACCGCCGCAGGCGGAGGTCGACCCGAGGCCGCTGGCCGCGAGTCCTGCAAGAATGCACGAAAAAAAACGATATTTCAGGGCATTACGCCAGATCATCGCGCTCCCCTCCCGCCGCGGACAGCGATCCGAACATCACTCGGGGATGTCACTGACGCATTCCAAAGCCCCGGCGCAGCGCTCGGACGGGCCCGGCCAGCAGGCGGCCCCCGCGCGGTCGGTCGCGACACACGTCCCGCGCACGCACTCGCGCGCGAGCCCCGGAAACTCGCCGCACTCGTTGCCGTTCTGGCAGCTGTCGCCGACGTCGCGGTCGGCCGCGCACGCGTTCTGGCTGTAGTCGCAGTGCAGCCCGCGTGCGCAGACAGCGCCGATGCAGGGCGCGCCCGCTGGGCGGAGCGGCGAGCCCTGACAGGTCCCCGGGTGCTCCCAGTCGGCGAGGTCGCCTGTCGCTGTCAGGCAGAATCGGCCCGGGCCGCAGGCCTCGTTGATGTTGCATGGCGTGCCATCCGCGGGCGGCGTGCGGCACACGAGGTCCGGGATGGCGCAGAAGAGGCCGGCGGCACAGCTCGTCGGGTCGCCCGGGCAGGTCTCGCCCGTGACGCCGGCGGGCTCACAGGAGCCGGTCGTCGGGCTCGCGAGCAGGCAGGTGTTCCCCGCGCCGCAGGCGGTCTCGGCGTTCGTCTGGTCGCAGCTGCCCCCGGTGGTCGCGCCGACCGTGCAGGAGCCATTGGCGTCGCAGCGCATCGTGTGACAGGTCCCGACGAGCCCGCCGACCTCGCAGAAGGTCCCCGGGGTGCATGCGTTGGTGCCCGGGCTGCACGCGGCGCCCTCGGGCAGCCACGCGTCGCTGCAGATCCTGGCGGCCGTGTCGCAGTAGGTGCCGCTGACACACTCGTCGTTCTGCTCGCAGTGCTCGCCCTTCGCGCGGGCGGGGCCGCAGTGATAGCGCCACTCGCCGTAGAACGGCGCGTACGGGTCGCAGGTGTTGCAGCCCGCGGCTGCGAATCCCGCGAGGAGGGTCGCGTGCAGGATGAGGCGGCGCGAGGCGGACATCGGCGTTCTCCGGTGCGGTTGGGAGGCGCGGGAGTTTCGCGCGCCTGTCCTGTCAAGTCACGGTCTTTCGTTTAAATCCCGGCTCATTTCCGGCTCATTGCGCTGCGGGCGCTGGCGGCAGCGTCGGTCCAAGCGGCTGCGCCCCGATCCGGACGTGTCGCGCATCGCGCTCGCCCGCGCCCGACATCGGCGGACCGATGACGAGGCGCGCCGTGTGGGTCTCGCTGCGGATGAGGCCGCCGCCACTCACGACGCCCGCCATCGGCGCGCGGCGGGGCCGAGGCTCGCAGTTCGGCACACCGTCACTGTCCCAGTCCGGAAATTCGTCGTCGACAGCCCCATCGCAGTCCTCGTCGCGCCCGTCGCAGGCCGCCTCGGGCTCGGCGAAGCCCGCGATTCCGCTGTAATCGCACGCCCAGGCGAGGTCGACGCAGGCAAGTCTCAGGCGGTCGCGCTGCTCGCCGCAGGGTCCGAGCATCCGGCAGAGCTCGGGGAGGCGGGAGTCTGGCGCAGGCTCCGCGACCGCATCGTTCGCGTCCCGCTCGTCGGCGATGCAGTCGCTGTCCGCGTCGCCCGTCGCCGACTCGACGACGTCGAGCTTGCCGTCGCCGTCGGTGTCGGGCGGTTCACCTGTCGGCGGGTACTCGTCGCCGTCGGGTTTCCCGTCGCCGTCGGAGTCGGTCTCGCGGCCCTTCGTGCCGAGTTCGGCCTCGACCGCGTTCGGAAGGCCGTCGCCGTCCTCATCCGCCTCGGGGTCGGCGCACGCGGCCTCGAGGCAGAGCCCCGAGGCGCAGCGCGCGTCTTCGTTGCAGACCGCGCCGAGCGGCGCGACGGGGTCCTCGCCGCGGCAGCCGAGGAGCAGCAGCGCGGCGGTCAGGGCCTCGAGACCAGAGCGGGCGGTTCGGGAACGCATCGTCGTGGCTCCTCGCTGGGGTTGACGCATCGCGGGCGTGCGGATCGATGCGGGCAGCGTCGCGCGAAACCCGTCGGGATTGCAAGGGGCAGGCTGAGTGTTGCGAAGCGTTTCGAAACCCTCAGCGGGCTGGCAGCCCGACCCCGGGGAGACCGGCGACGACCCAGAGGTGATAGGCCACGAGCAGGCCGGTCCCAAGCCACGTCAGCCGGATGCAGTCGGTCGAGTTCAGCCCGCGGCGCATGAAGCGGCGGTAGGCGACGAAGTTCAGCGCGGGTGCGAGCACCATCACGACGATGCGCCAGGGTACGACGCCCGCCACGTAGCCGCCGACGAGGATGGCGCTCGAGGCCGCGAGCAGCGCGTCGATGATGCGCATGGCGCCGGGCACGCCGTGGACGACCGGGTAGGTCCGGACGCCGGCCGCGCGGTCGCCGGGCTCGTCGCGGAGGTCGTAGATGACCTCCCAGGACAGCTCGAAGAGGAAGAAGAAGCCACCGGAGATGAGGATGGGGGCGAGGCCGACGCCCGGGGCGAGCTTGCTCGGGTCGGCCCCCCAGCCCGCCACGGCGAGCGGGAATCCGAAGACCGTCAGCATGAAGCCGATGGCCGAGGCGGTGTTCTTCCAGAAGTAGAGCGCCTTGATGCGTCGTCGCCCCGGAAGGATAGGCCAGTTGTAGGCGAGGCCGAGGCTCTGGAAGGCGAGGCGCAGGCCCGCGAGGGCTGGGGCGACCACTGCGGTGGCGGCGAGCGAGCCGAAGAGGAGCACGAAGCCGAGGACGGTCAGCGTGCGGCGATATTGGTCGACGAAGGCGACGCCCGTGATGCGGTTGACGCGGTCCTCGTCGAGGTCGACCACGCGGTTGAGCAGGTTGACGATGAACCAGTCAAGGGCCGAGAGCGCGGCGAGTCCCCACAGGTAGCGTCCCGTGAAGAGCCAGCCGAAGGTGAAGGTGCCGAGGGCTGCGATGGCCACGATATGGAGGCGGCTGATGCTGACGAAGGTCGCGAGGCCCTGCATGGCGCCGCTTCCATCACAGCTGTCTGCGCGCGGCAGCTGAAATGTGCGGGTGATGGCCTGAATGGAACAAGGCGTTTCAGGTTGAAACAATATGTTCCAGTTCTTGAGACGTTTTGTTTCAGATGGCACGCTGCCAGCGCCGGACGCTGCGCGCGAGGACGAGCCCGGGGACCACCCCCTGCAGGACGCCCGACGCGGCGAGGGCGAGGTTGAGACCGCTCGCGTCGCCGGTTGCGGCGAGCAACAGCGCCGCGAGTCCGGCTTGGACCCCGAGCAGCAGTGCAGCGTCCCACGCGAGAGGACGGCGCATGTCGCCAGCGCCGTTGAGGATCGCTCCGCAGGCTATCCCGAGGGCCATCAGCGGGTAACAGGGTGCCACGTGCCAGAGCAGCGTCAGGGTCGCGTCACGGACCTCGGGGGCGTCAGGCACGAAGGCCGCGACGAGGTCGGCGCCGAAGGCCGCCACGAGCGTCAGGTTCAACAGCCCGCCCGCCACGGCGACGAGCGCGCCCGCCCGCGCCGCGTGGCCCCGCGAGCAGGGCCGCCGCGG
>SYAK01000051.1 GCA_005788935.1 Pseudomonadota bacterium | reverse complement strand
AGCGCCCGAGCCGCAGCGCCGCGAGCCCGAGGACGAGCTGCACCGCGACGTCGTCGGGCCACCGTCGCGCGGCGTCTTCCGAGCCCTCGAGCGCGCGCAGGTCGGCCCCACCCGCGAGGAGCGCCCGCGCCTCGGCCACCCGCGCGACGCAGCCGCCGTCGTCGAGCCCGCGCGCCTCTGGCTGCGGATCGGAGGCCCGCGCGGCCGAGGCGACCCATGCCACCACGGCCGCGACGAGACCCGCGCGCCACGCAGGCCACACCGTTCCCATCAAGACCCCGCCTCCGTCAGACGCCGCGCGCGCAGCGCCCTCCCCTGCCACGTCACCACGACCCGCTCGGGCCCGTTGGGACCGACCTCGGCCTCGCTCACGAGCCCGTCGGCCTCTCCGCGCACGGTCAGCCCCTGCGATGTCCGCTCGGCCGTGTAGCGGACGTGGAGGCCCGGGTCTGGCCAGAGGGGCGCCGTGAGACCCGACAGCGCGCGGACCAGCGACGACGGACGTGCGAGCAGGCCGCGCGGCACGCGGTCGTCCCAGACCAGCCCGTGCCCCGCCTCCCACGGGACCCGGCGCAGCGCGACGGCCCACAGGGCGAGCGCCCCTCCCGCCTCGAGCGTCGGCGCGTCGAGCACCTCGAAGAGCCACGGGCGGGCCTCGAAGGGGAGCCGCTCGCCCGCCTCGGAGGCGAGGTGGAGCGTATTGTGCAGATCGATGCCGACGGTCAGGGTCTCGCGCCGTGACGCCCGACCGTCGTCGACCTCGAAGTGGAACGCCGTGCCAGGCGGCCAGGTGAAGCAGGCCGCGATGTCCTCCTGCCGCAGCGGGTTCCGGACGCGCTGCCCATCGCGCGGGACCAGGGTCCGGTAAAGGACCGGCCCGCTCGCCGCCTCGAGGACAAGGTCATGGAGCTCGAGGGCGAGCGTCGGAGCGCCCGGCTGTGGCGTCGCCTGCAGGTGCAGGTGCAGGTGCGGCACGAACGACCGACCGCTCGCGCCACAGAGGCCGAGGCGCGCCCCGCGCCGAACCCACTGCCCCTCGAAGACCTCGGGCGAGCCCTTCGCGAGGTGACACACCAGCGCAAAGCAGCCCGGCCCCACCTCGAGGAGCACGAGGTTGCCCCAGGGATCCGACGGGCTGCGCTCGCCCGGCGGGTTGTCGTCGGCGTCGCGCACGACGCGGACCACACGCCCGTCGGCGGGGGCCAGCACGGGCAGGCGGAAGGCGTGGTAGTCGCGCAGCGCTGTCCCGCTGTCCCGGTGGGCGCAGCCGTCGCGGTCGAGGACCTCGAAGTCGAGCGCGTGACGCCACGGCCCCCGAATGGGTGTGGGCGCCGTCGACGCCCTGCGTGACCGTCCAGGTCCCCTGAAACGGCAGCGTCAGGCGGAACGGCAGCGTCGCGCCGAGACGCGCGACGCGGGCGACGTGGCGGGCGAGGTTCCCCTCGGGGCTCTCGGCGGGGGCCTCGACGAGCGTCGGCGCGACGTTGCGGGTGCGCTGTCGCAGCGCGTAGAGCAGGCCGAGCGTCGTGAGGTTGAAGGGCAGCACGAGGACTGGCAGGCCCGCGACCGCGAGCAGGTTGCCAAGCGCGTAGGTCGAGAACGCCGCGACGAGCGCCCCGAGCCCGGCGAACACGAAGGCGCTGCGCGACGGGACGCTCCAGACGCCGCCAAGCGCCATCGCGGTCAGGAGCGCGTTGAAGGACGCCTCGGGTCCGGCGAGCGCGCACGGGGCGAGCGCGCGGGCGGCCACCTCGGCCGCGAGCAGCCCGACGCCGGCCAGAATCAGCGCCACGCGGCTCGCGACAGCGATCGCCACGAGCGCCAGGCCGCCGCCGAGCGGACCGGGGGCAAAGAGTACCGCCCCGGCCGAGGCGAGCGGAAGTGCGCAATCTGTTGCGTAGGCAGGCGTCGGGGTCAGGCCTGCGATGAGCGGCGATGCGAGCAGCACCCCGTGACCCACGAACACGAAAGGAAGCGTCATCGACGGCAGCGCGAGGTGATGCCCAAGGGATGTCGCGAACCCGACCTGGGCGAGCACCACCGCGGGCAGCGCGACGAGCAGCGTCATCACCGACGCGAGGCCTGGCTCGAACCACGCGCCGACCCCGAGGCCGAGGACGAGCGCGTTGAAGCCGAACAGCCCGCGTGCGGCCGCCTCCTCGCTGAAGCGCAGCCCGCGCGCGAAGGCGATGGCGAGCACGACCGAGAGGACCCCGAGCAGGCCGCCCCAGGGCCGCGCGAAGCCCGCGCACACGACGAGCAGGCCCGCCACGCGGTGTTCCGCGAAGAAGACCTGCGCGCCTGAACGCAGAATCCCGTCGATGAAGCGCCTCAGTGAAGCCACGGCGGCATCGACTCCTGCGAGGTCAGCGTCTCGAGGGTCTCGCGGCGGCGGATGATCGCGGCCTCGCCCGAGCGCGAGATCATCACGACGGCTGGGCGGGACACGATGAACTGCATCCACTGCGTGACGTTGTAGGCGCCGACGTTGCGGAAGACGAGGACGTCGCCCGGCCCCACGGGCGGGAAGAACAGGCGGTCGCGCAGGACGTCGATGTTCATGCACAGCGGCCCGACCATCACGGTCGGCTCGGGTGTCCCGGAGAAGGGCTGAGCCGGGACGACGTCGTGCCGATACCAGGCGGCGGTGACGAGGGTGTTGACGCCGGTGTCGAGGACGAGGGCGCGGCGGCCGTCGGGCAGGCGCTTGATGGCGTGGACGGTGGTCGCGAGGCAGCCGGCCTCGTCGACGAGCGCGCGCCCGGGCTCGAGGAAGATGGTCGGAAGCTCGGCGCCGAGGCCGGCGAGGCCCTCGGAGATGGCTTCGGTGTATTGCGCGAAGGACGGTGTCGTCTGTTCACCAGGCAGGTACTGGGCGTGCAGGGTGTTCGGCGACGCGAGGCCGCCGCCGAGGTCCAGATACGCGATGCGGACGCCGAGCTCGAGCCGCAGCATCTGGGTGAAGCCCGCGATCTTGCGGGCTTCCTCGCGGTAAACGCTCGGATCCTGGATGAAGGTCCCGACGTGACAGTGCAGCCCGGCGAGCTGCAGGCGCCCGCCCGAGAGGACGCGACGCGCGGCGTCGAGGGCCTGCCCGTTGTCGAGGTTGAAGCCAAAGCGGCTCCAGTGCGGCGTCCCCCGGACAGACATGTTGAGGCGGAGCGCGACGCGCGGCTCGAGGCCGGTCTCGTTGGCGATGCGCTCGGCGCGCGCGATCTCGTCGAAGCTGTCGAGGTGGACGCGGGCGCCGGCGCGGAAGGCCTTCTCGAGGGCGCGCTCGGGCTTGTAGGGTCCGTTGAAGAGGATGCGCTCACCCGGGACACCGAGGCGGCGGGCCTTGTCGAACTCGAGCTCGCTGACGACCTCGGACCAGGCACCCTCGCGATGGAAGACGCGGCAGACGGCGTCGAGGTAGTTGGTCTTCCAGCTCCACGCGACGTGCGAGTTCGGAAAACGAAGGGCGAGGGCGTCACGCAACTCTCTGAAACGACTGACGAGTGTTCGCTCGCTGAAGATGAAGAGCGGAGAGCCGTGCTCTGCGACGAGCGAGACGACCGAGACGCCGTCGATGTGCGTCAGCGGGCGCATCGTCTGGGCGCGCGAGAGCTTGTTCATGAGGCCCGCCTCGTGGCGGATGAGCGTCGGCTGCTCGTAGGGCGCGGTGGGCGGAGCAGGCGGGAGGTCGATGTCCTTCTTCATGGCAGCAGATCCTTGAAAATGAGCTCGCCAGTCGAGGCGATGTGCTGGAAACGTTTGATGGTCCCGATACGGTCAAGGGCGACTCGGACAAAGGTCGTGCCCGCCGAGAACTCGCGCATCGGCGGGACGTGCTCGCCAAGCGCCAGCCGCGCGACGGCCCAGGCGAGGTTCTGGCCAGCTCCCGTCGCGAGGTGGCACCAGGCGGGGAAGCGGGGGTTCACCTCGAGCAGCAGCGAGCGCCCGTCCGGCGTCCGCAGCACCTCGAGCTCGCAGGGGCCACGCCAACGCGTCGCCCGCATGAAGGCGCGCGCCATCTCGAGCAGCGCCGGGTCGAGCACCGTGACACCCGCCCAGCCCTTGCCCTTGTCGGTCAGCATCATCTTGCGCATGGGCACCGCCCCGACGAGCCCGCCCTCGCCGTCGCCGACCGCGACGACGTCGTACTCCTCGCCCGCATAGTGGCGCTGCACGATGACCGGCAACCCCCAGCGCGCGACCGCCCCGTGAAAGGCCGCGATGGCTTCGTCGATGGTGTTGACGCGGGTCGCCCCGTAAAAGACGCCCTTGACCCAGAACGGATACGGGACCTCCCGGTGGACGTCCTCGAGCTCGCGGACATCCGACAGCGCGCGTGTTTCAGGCACGTCGAGGTCCGTCTTCAGGCCGAGCTCGCGCAGGTGGGCCTTCGAGCGCAGATCGAACTGGGCCTGCGTCGGCGTGAAGAGGTGGATGCCACGGCCGCGCAGGTCGGGCTCGAGCGCGATGAGCGCGGGCATCTCCGCGTCGAGCGTCGGGATGATGACGTCGAGCGGGATCCGCGCGTGAATGCGCAGGAGGCGATCGCGCATCGCCTCGAGCCCCTGCGACGGCCACGGGACGAGGAACGCCGCGGCCATGTCGAGATCATCGCAGTAGAGACCGGGGTCGAGGGAGTCGTAGGCGAGGCCGACGAGGCGCCCGCGGAAGTCCGGAGCCTCGCGGAGCGACCGCAACACCGCGACACCCGGGGCCGGGTTGTCGGTGGCGTTGAGCCCCGTGACCGCGACGGTCATGTCACGCCGCTGCAGGCTCACTTGGCCCCTCCGCGCGGGAGCAACCCCTCGGCGTGCAGCATCGTGACGCACTCGCTGACGTCCCGGTCGGGGTCATCGGTCGGCCGCATCGCGAACGCGGACCGGAGGCGGGCTGGCACCTCGTCGGGGGCCACGCCGGCCTTCAGCTGCTCGAGGATGAAGCGGCCGGACGGGTTCACGGTCCAGGTCAGGCCGGACCATGGGTCGAAGATGAAACCGGTCTCGCTGATGGCGAGCTCGCGCAAGCGCCGCGTGTCCATGGGGTACTCCGGGAGGGCGTGGGCCGCCGCCATGGCGAGCCACTCGCTCACCGCCGGCGTCGGCGCGCTCTCGGGGGTAGGCGCCCACCTTGCGACGCGCAACCCGTTGCGCAACCGCTCGCATAAGTGTGACGCGGCCATGACATCGCGTCTTGCGCCAGTCAGCGCGAGACGTCGCGCTGACCGCCTGGCGACGCGAACGCCGCGCGGGCTCGACCAACCCGGCCGTCGTCACGGATGAACCGGATCCGCCGCAGCTCGTGCCAAACAGCGCGTGGCACAAGCGAGGCGACAGCCCGTTGACCCAGGCCTCGCGGTTCCTCAGGGACGGCCTGACGCGCGTCGCGAGCGCCCCGAGCGCGCCCGCAACAGCGCGACGCCCAGCGCGAGCAGGAGCGCTGCTGGCCCTGCGCCTGCGCCACCCCCTCTGCAGCCGCCGCCACCCGAGCTCTGGATCTGTCCGCTCGAGGTCACGTCGGCACTCGGTCCCGCGTCCAAGGCGGGCTCGACGGAGCCGGACTCGACCGGGGCGGGCTCGACAGGCTCCGGACCAGACTCGACCGGGGCGGGCTCGACCGGAGCGGGCTCGACGGGCTCCGGACCGGACTCGACCGGGGCGGTGTCCGGCCCGGGCTCGCCAGACGGTGCGGCGCAGTCACCCTCGAGGTCGAAGCAGCGGCGCGAGCCATCCGTGTGAACGCCGCAGACGCGGCCCTCGGGGCAGTCGGTGGCGGTGGCGCAGGCCAGCAGACAGCGGTCTCCCGAGGTGTCGCCAGAGCCGGTGGCGAGGCAGGCGCTCGCGTCCCCGCAGTCCGCGTCGGACGCGCAAGGTTCGCAGTGCGTGGCGACGCAACCCTCGACGGCATCGCAAGCCTCGCCCACCGCGCACGCCAGCGTCACGCCGACGCACGCCCCAGCGCCGTCGCAGGCCTCGCCCTCGGTGCAGACGTCGCCGTCGTCGCACGCGGTCGCGGAGTCGGCCCAGCTCGGCGCGCAGTCGACGCCGTCCGGCTTCCAGGCGGTGCAGGCCGTATCGGCCGGGCACGAGATGGGTGTGCCCCCGCAGCCGCCAGCCCCGTCACAGACATCGTTTGCAGTTCCAACATTCCCGTCGTCGCACGCCGCCCCAGCGCCCTTCCGGACCACCGTGCAGTCGACCCCGTTCGGTGTCGCCGACACGTCGCACTGGCGCGCCTCGCAGCTGTACGCCGTCCCACCGTAGCCGCCCGCCCCGTCACAGACATCGTTTGCAGTTCCAAGGTTTCCGTCGTCACACGCAGACCCCGCGCCCTTCCGGACCACCGTGCAGTCGACCCCGTTCGGCGTCGCCGACACGTCGCACTGGCGCGCCTCGCAGCTGTACGCCGTCCCACCGCAGCCGCCCGCCCCGTCACAGACGTCATCGCGCGTGTCGACAGACCCGTCGTCACAGCTCGCGCCTTGGGCCGTGGGCGCGTGAACGCACGCGTTCGCGTCACAGAGGTCGACGGTGCAGGGGTCGCCGTCGTCGCAACGGTCGGCCTGCACACATGCGACGCACGTCAGGCTGTCCGGCGCACACACCAGGCCGCCGCCACAGTCCCCGTCCCCGAGACAGCCGACCACCGACAACGCCGCCGAGCACCCAGAGGTGCGCGTGTTTCCAACCTCATCACGACTGATAATCTTGAAGGCATAAGATATCCCGATCACGCCACGGACCGCGTAGGCGCTCGCCGCCACCGACGGCAGGTCCACGGGGCTCCCCTCGGCCGTCCCGCACGCGCTGTCCGAATAGACCTGAATCTGCTGCAGGTGCAGGTCCGACGAGGCCGACGGGGTCCAGGTCGCCGCAAGATCCAGGTGGGTCGTGACGGCGCCTTCGGCCCAACTGAGCACTGTGGCGTCGTCGGGCGCCGTGGTGTCGGGGATCACGTACGTGCTCGCCATCAGGGCCGCTGCGGCCGCGTCGAGCCGTCCGGCACCCAATATGCCCAGATAGCCAGGGTTCTTGTCATCGATATTGACCGCGGTGGCCTTGAGGATGATCTCGAGGTCCTGCGGTCTCAGGGCCGGGTTGATCGCCAGCAGCAGCCCCGCTGTCCCCGAGACCAGCGCGGTGGCGAACGACGTCCCCGAAGAGAGCGAGTAGGAGCCGGGCGACGACGACAGCGCGACGCTGTAGCCCGGGGCGGTGAGATCGACCTTGTCGTTGTGCTGATGGGTGGAGGCCGGGTTTCCGATCGTGCTCTCGTGATTGTCGCTGGCTCCGATACTGGTGACCGAGAAGACACGTTCATACGAGGCCGGGTACACCAGCGCAGTCGCGGACCCGCATGTGGTGCCATTTCCGGCACCTGCGACGATGAAGGCGCCCATGTTGTAGATGTCGGTGAGCGCGGCCTGGGCATATGAATTGAACGAGCAGCCCGAGGACCAGCTCATGTTGATGACCCTGTAGCCCTGATTGGCAGCGTTGAGGGCCTCATTGTAATTCATCCGGAAAAGTCCCAGCTTGTTGTCGAAGCCGATGGAACTCTTGCCGACACCGTTGTTGGTGTTGCCAGCGACCGTGATGGCCACCGCCGTGCCGTGGGTCCGGGTCGCGGTGTTGGTGTTGTCGTAAGCCAGGATCTTGCCGACCAGCTCTTCATGGGTGTCGTGGAAGTTCTGGTCCGTAATCGCGACCTTGGTGGTCTCGCTGCCAGTCGAGACGTCCCACGCCTCCCGTGCGCGCACCAGGTCGAGCGCATAATCGCTGGCAAATGCCAGATTGTAGTCGTTCGGCGTCAGAAGCGGCTGAAAATCAGGGGCCACCTCGGCCTCCTCGACGTCCTCGCCCGCTTCGGCGAATTCCTGGCGCATGGCCACTTCATCGCAATCACAGGTAATCTCGACGACGTTCAGCAGCTCCGGATTCCTCGACTGCACGAGGAGTTACTCGACGGATTTGGGCTCGTACTTCTGCAGCAGCGCCTCAATGGACGCGTTCGTGGAATGGAAGCGCTCGT
>SYAK01000524.1 GCA_005788935.1 Pseudomonadota bacterium | reverse complement strand
GGTCCGGACTTCCTTCTGCCACTTAATCTTGGCGCCCCCCAGGAAATAGGTGAGCTGGCAGGCCGGGCCCTTCCAGATCCGCGAGGGGGAGTCGGGCAGGTCGGCATCGCTCCCCATGGTGCTGGTCCCTTCCCAGGTCTTGCGCTGCTCGCACTTGACCTTGACAACGACCTCGTGGGGCTTGGCTTCGCTCGTTTCTACGGTATACCCCGCGTCGGCCAGGCGACGCACCACCGCTTCGGCGAGCGGCGCGGCATCGCTCGGTCCCTTGTCGGTGAGGGCCAGGACTTCCACGAGGACCGTCTGGGCTTTCGCCAACTGCTCTTTTTGTTCCTGGGTAAAGTATTCGCGGGAGGCCCAGCTCGTGCCGGTCGAACTCCCGAGTAACAGGGCCGCCGCAATGATCGCCCATCCCTGTGTCATGGTCACCCTCCTCCCCGGCCTTTCGCCGGAAGGCATTCCCGTTCCGCGCTTGGCCGGCCGGACAGGCATAGTATACCCCTCGCTCGGAGCTTGCACCAGCGACGGGGAGCGTTCCTGCCGAGAACGGCGCGACCTGTTGACAGTGCACGGTCATGACCTGTACAACGATAGCCAAGCGAGGGCCGGGAGCGTCAATTGTGAACCGCCATGAGCCCACGCACTCCGTCGAAATCCTGAGACCGTGCCTTCCGACCAACCGAGCGCGAGAGTGGCGGAACTGGCAGACGCGCGAGACTTAGGATCTCGTGGGAAACCGTGGGGGTTCAAGTCCCCCCTCTCGCACCAAGAAAGTCCGGTTTGACCGGAGAGGCTTCGGCTGCATGACGCGCGAAGTCACGAACAAGAAGACCCTGCCAGACCGGCGGGGTCTTTGCGTTTCAGCAGCCCTCCTCGGGATGCTGGCCCCGGGCTGCGGGGTCGAGCCGCCCGAGGCGGCGCTCACGTGTGCCGTCGAGGCCTCGATGGCAGCCGACCGCGACGCCTATGCCGCATGCTTCACGCCGCGCTCGCGGGCCTTCCTCGGCGCCCTCTGGGGTGCTGTCGGCACCGCCCGTCCAGAGCTCTTGCCTGTGGGCGGCGAGGCCGTCGTGGTGCACGAGGTGCGCCCGCTGAACGATCCGGACGCTGACACGGCGCGGGCGATGGTCGTGGTCTCCGAGGGCCGCCCCGACCGCGAGCTGCGCGTCATCGTCCACGCGCTCGGCGGACGCTGGCGCATCGACCTCTGGGACACTGCCGGGGCGCAATACGGCCTGCGCGGCCTCTGACCCGGAGGGCCCGACAGAGGGGACGGGGCGCGAGACGCCGCGCGAACCCGTCGTCAGGTCTTTTGACCCTTCGGATCCCAGAGCTTCGCGAGCTTCTTCAGGTCGATGCGCCAACCCGCGTCGGTCTTGACGAACAGGATTTGGCGCTGCGTCGACCCGCGCGAGACGTTCAGCAGCACCTCACCCTCGCCGGCCTCCTCGACCGACTCGAGGGTCGGAAATACGAGCAGGTTCACAGGGTTCTCCTTCTTGAGGCCGTAGGCCTCCGTCAGGCTGATCTGCGACTCGATGAGCTGCTGCGACTCGGGCGTGAAGGCCTCGAGGAACCCCTTGCGGTCCCCGAACGCGGCCGCGAGCCCCCGGTCGGCGTAGACCTGCTCGGGGCCTGGCGCGCAGGCGGCCGTGAGCGAGGCGAGGGCGACGGCCGCGAGGCGGTCAAGGAACGTGCGCACGGACGTCATGGCGTCTTCCCCTTGAGCGGCTCCCAGTAGGCCTGCAGCCCGCCGAGGTCGACACACCAGGCGTCGTGCTCGCGCAACATCCGCAGCTCCTTGCCACCCGTCGGGGCGCCCGTGATCTTCAGGAAGGCGACCTGCCCGCGGACTTCGACCTCCTCGAGGTCACCCACCGGGACGAGCTTCTTCCAGTCTTTCAGGTAGTGGATCTTCGAGCGCGCACCGTTCGCGAACATGTCGCGCATCGAGGCGTTCGAGGCGAGCGTGAAGTGGTCGCTGAAGGCCTCGAAGTCGTCGAGCTCGATCGCCTGCTTGAGCGACGCATAGCGGACGTCGGGCCCCTCGGCACAGGCCGCGAACGAGGCGGCGGTGAGCACGAGCAACGCGCGACTGGCGGCACGACGCAGGGTGGCTGCGAGTTTCATGCGGGCAGGATAGCCCGGGCTCCCCGCTGGTGCAAGGCCGGGACGTGGGCCGACCGTCGCGTCAGACCTTCGGGCCGAGGCGGCGGCGGAGACCGCGCGTCAGCGGGCCGAGCTCGTTGACGCCGAGCCGGGAGGCCGCGACGAGATAGACGACGAGCGCGAGCGCGCCGGCACTGCCGAGCCACAGGAGCCGCTCACCGCGGGAGGCGGTGGCGACCGACCAGAGGAGCCCGAGCCCGTGGACAGCCCCGGCCATCAAGCCGGTCGCGAGCCCGACGCGGAGCAGGCGCGGCCACTCACCCGCGGTCAGGCCGACGCCGTGGGTGCGACGCAGCAGCAGCTGCAGGACGAGCCCGTGGCCTAGCGCGGCCAGGCTCGCCGCGAGCGCGATGCCGGCATGGCCGAGCGGCCCCGCGAGGGCGAGGCAGAGGGCGACGTTGAGCGCCGCGTCGAGCAACGAGACGCGCGTCGGGGTGCGCATGTCCTTGTAGGCAAAAAAGACCTGGGTCGCGACGCGCCCCTGCCCGATGAAGTAGAGGCCGAGCGCGTGGCAGACGAGGGCCTCGGCGGTCCTGCGCGTGCTCTCGGCGTCGAACGCCCCGAACTCGAAGAGGACCGCGACGAGCTCGGGGGCCGCGAGCATCAGCAGCGCGGCGCATGGCAACGTCACGAAGGCGATGAGGCGGAGGGCGTAGGTGAAGGTCGCGGCGACAGCGTCGCGGTCTCCGTTGGCGGTGTGGACCGAGAGGTTTGGCAGGATGACCTGGGTCACCGAGACGACGAAGACGCCGAGCACGAGCTCCTGAAGACGCAGGCTGTATTGCAGCGAAGCCACCGAGCCCTCGTCGAGGGAGGCCGCGATGAGCTGCGCGATGAAGACGTTCAGCTGATAGATGCCAGCCGACAGGATGCCCGGCCCCATGATGCGCAGGACGCGCAGGACCGATGGGTCGAAAATCTTGAAATCGATTGCGAATCGATACGGTGTCGCGCGCAGCAGGAAGGGGATCTGGAAGACGAGCTGCAACACGCCACCCGCGAGGAAGCCGACGACGAGGGCGTAGGACGGGTCCGCGAAGGTGTCGCGCAGGATGACCGCGCCGAGGATGATGGCGAGGTTCATGAGCACGGGCGCGAAGGCCGACGGGCCGAAGATGCGGTGGGTGTTCAGCACCCCCTGGATGAGGGCGGCGAGCGAGACGAGGATGAGGTAGGGCCACATCAGCTCGGTCAGCGCGACGGTCAGTGCGAGCTTGCCGGGAATGCCTTGGAATGATTCGGCAAAGAATGTGTCGATGAGCCAGGGGGTCACGAGGATCGCGACGACCGTGAAGGCGGTGACGACGCAGGTCAGGAGCGTGAAGAAGCGCGAGAGAAAGGCGCGGGTGGCCTCCGCGGTCGATGTGCGCTGCTGCTCGGTGAAGACGGGGACGAAGGCCGCCGTCATGACGCCCTCGGCGAAGAGGCGGCGGAAGAGGTTGGGGATGGTCGCGGCGAGCCCGAAGGCGTCCGACGCCATGCCCGTCCCGAGATAGAGGGCGCGGATCTGCTCGCGCACGAGGCCGAGCACGCGTGAGAGCAGCGTCATCACGGTCATGACGCTCGCCGCCCGCAGCAGCCCGCGGCGCTCGCTCGAGGGATTCGGAGGGGCCTCGGCCGCCGCCTCAGGCGCCGACATGCTTGAGCCGCTCCCAGGCCGCGTCGAGGGTGTCAGGCCCTGCTGTCAGCGGGGTCAGGCCCTCCGCTGCGAGGGCCGCCGTCACCCGTGCCACGCGGCCAGTGAAGCGCGCGGTGGCGTCGTGCAGCGCCGCCTCGGGCGAGATGCCGAGCTTGCGCGCGAGGTTGGTCGCGGCAAAGAGCAGATCGCCAAGCTCGTGGTGGAGGGCGGCCGCGCGCTCGGACCCCGCGGTTAGTGCCATCGCCGCCTGCACCTCGGCTGTCTCCTCGACGACCTTGGCGAGCGGCCCCGCGGCGTCGGGCCAGTCGAAGCCCTCGCGGGCGGCCCGGACCGAGACCTTGTGGGCGCGCAGCAGGGCTGGCCAGTCGACCGCGACGTCCGAGACCGCGTGGGGCTTGCCCTCGGCCCGCTTGAGCGCCTCCCAGCGGGTCAGGACCGCGGTCGCGTCGTCGGCCTGCTCGGTGCCGAAGACGTGGGGGTGCCGCCGCTCGAGCTTGTCGGCGATGCCGGTGATGACGTCCGCGAGCGCGAAGTCGCCCTGCTCGGCGCGGATCTGGCTCTGGAAGACGCCCTGGAAGAGGAGATCGCCGAGCTCCTCGCAGTGGGCCGCAGGCTGGCCCTCCATGACCTCGAGGACCTCCTGCGCCTCCTCGACGAGGTAGTGGCGCAGCGACAGCAGCGTCTGTTCACGGTCCCACGGGCAGCCGTCGGGCGCCCGCAGGCGACCCATGATGGCGGCGAGGCGCTCGATGGC
>SYAK01000523.1 GCA_005788935.1 Pseudomonadota bacterium | reverse complement strand
GGCCACGCCGATGACGCCGACGTGCTGCGGGGTCCCCATGCGAGCGCTGTAGCTGTCGTCGGGCGACGTGAACCGGAAGGTCGCGACGGTCTCCATGGACGTGCGGAAGCCGTCGATCGTCACGGTCTGGTACGGCGCGAGGACGTATCCCCGCAGTCGGGCATAGTCCCCGACGTCGCCTGTCAGGACGTCACGCCCATCGACCGTCACGACGACCTCGAGCCGCTCGCCGGTCTCGTTGCGAAGCCTGACGCCGTACCGCTCGCCCTCGGCCCCTGCGACCCACGAAACGCCCTTGTGGACCCAACGCGGAAGCTCTGCGCCGCCCGCGTCGACCAGGGTCAGGCTGACGCCCCCGCCCTGCGGTGTCAGCGGGGCGCCCGCGTGCGCATTGCACCCGCCGGACATGGCTCCGCCAGCCATTCCGGCCAACGCCAACGCCCATCCCAAACCCCACGCGAACCGTCTCCGGACCCCGTCCATCACCCACCTCCACCGTTCGACAAGCTACCACGCGCCTCGTGGCGCCCCCTTGCTACGCGCGGCGCCCGGGACCGGTCTTCGTGCGTCGGATTTGCTCCGCGCCCAAAGGCGCGTGAACCAGACCGTTTCATATTCGAAACATTATGGTTCACGATGAAACAATTGGTTCCATGGTCTGGCTGCGGCCGGCGGGTTGACGGACGGCCCGATTCCGCCATGATGCCGAAGCCATGATCACCGCGTACTTGGTCTGCCTCACGCTCGGGGGCCTGCTCGTCGCCCTCTCGGCCCTCAGCGGGCTCGGGAAGGACGTCGACCACGGCGACCACGACGTCGCAGGCGACGCGCTCCACGCCCACGCGATCGCCGCCGACCTGGCCGTCGTGGGGGGGGACGCGACAGGAGACCCGCGGACCCCGGGCCCGCGGCCGGTCCGCGCCACGCTGGGTCCCGCTGCAGTCCGTGCGCTTCTGGACCTTCGGGGCCTGTTTTTTCGGCCTGACCGGCGTCGCGCTGTCCCATTTCACGACCTGGAGCGAGGCTGCGGTGGGTCTCGCCTCGGCGGGGGTCGGCGGCGCGGTTGGCAGCACTGCGGCCTGAGTGATGCGGCAGCTGCGGGCCCCCGTGGGGGCTGTCGCGTCGTCCGAGGCCCTCGTGGGGGCTGTCGGCGCGCTGCTGCACCCGCTCGCGTCCGGGCAGACCTCGAAGGTTCGTCTGGTGGGAGGCTCCGCGGGTGGGCGCGAGTTGCTCGCGGTCCTCGCCGCCGACAGCGGCCCGCTGCCGAAGGAGACGCGGGTCCTCGTGCTCGCCGTGCGCGATGGTCGCGCCGTCGTCACGCCCGCGGAGGCGGCGATGCTGGCCGAAGCCGATATCCTGACGACGCACGCGGCGCGCGAGACCGAGCGCACCAGCGCCCGACATCCAGCACGACCTGACCGGAGAACACCCGCATGACGCTCCCGCTGCCCCTCGCGGAACTGGCGCTGACGCCCGAGACGCTGAAGTCGACCGGACTCATCGTCGGCGGGTCGCTCATCGGCCTCTGGCTCTTCATCCTGTTCATCAAGAGTTTTCTCAAGATAGGTCGCCCGAACGAGCCGCTCATCTTCTCAGGACGCAAGCACCGGCTCGCGGACGGCAGCGACGTGGGCTGGCGCTACATCGCGGGAGGCCACGCCATCCGCTGGCCGCTCATCGAGCGCGTGGACCGGATGGACCTCACGTCGATGTCCATCGACATCCACATCAAGGCCGCCTACGCGAGGGGAAACATCCCCATCAACGTCGACGCTGTCGCGAACGTGAAGATCACCCTCGACGACCGCTTCGTGCACCACGCCATCGAGCGCCTGCTCGGCAAGCCTGCGGACGAGATTCGTCAGATCGCCCGCGAGACCCTCGAAGGGACGCTGCGCGGCGTCATCGCGCAGTTGCCGCCCGAAGAGGTCAACCATGACCGGCAGAAGCTCTCCGAGGTCGTGAGCCGCGAGGTCGATGACGACCTCGGGCGGCTCGGCCTGCAGTGCGATACGTTCAAGATTCAGCACGTGACCGACGACATGCATTACCTCGACTCCATCAGCCGCGTCCGGATCGCCGAGGTCATCCGCGACGCCGAGATCGCCGAGTCCGACGCCACGCGCGAAGCCGAGCTCGCCATCGCGGGCGCCGAGATGCGCGGCAAGGTCGCCGCCGAGCAGGCCGCGGCCTCGATCGCCGAGAAGGAGAACGAGCTCATCCAGAAGAAGGCCGAGCTCGAGGCCGTCTCGCGCTCCGAGGAGGAGCGGACGACCGCCGCCGTGCGCGAGGAGCAGGCGATGATGGAGCAGCGCCTGCAGACGGTGCGGCGGGAGCTCGAGAAGCTGCGCCTCGAGGCCGAAGAGATCATCCCCGCCCAGCGAGGCGCCGAGGCGGCCGTGCTCAAGGCCGCCGGCGACGCCGCCATCCGCGCAGAGACCGGCCGCGCCCAGGCGGAGGCCCTCGCCGCCCTCCACGCCGCATGGACGCTCGCGGGCCCTCGCGCGTCCGAGGTCTTCCTCATTCAGCAGATCGACGCGATCCTCGCAGACGTGGCCGCCGTGGCTGACAACATCACCATTCGCCGCGTGAACCTCATCGACGGTGGCAACGGCGAGAGCCTCGCGCGCTACGTCGGCGCCTTTCCGCAGGTGGTCACGGAGATCCTCGCGCGCATCAAGGACACCGTCGGCGTCGACGTCCCGGCCATCCTCGCGAGCGGCGTCTCCGGGCAGGCCGACGCTGCCACCTCGAGCCCCCGGATGCCGCCTCCCCGCTCGACCCTCGCCCGCCCCGCCCGTCCCGTCACCCCGTCGCCGGAGGACACCTGATGGAGCCCCTGCTCATCCTCGTCGGCGCCGTCCTGCTCGGCGTCATCGCCTTCCTGCTGTCCCTCAAGAGCCTCATCGTCATCTGCCAGCCGTCGGAGGTGGTGATCTTCTCGGGTCCCGGCCGCCGCCCCGGCGCGCGCGTTGGCTACCACGCCATCCGCGGCGGGCGCGGGCTGCGGATATCGCTGCTTGAAGTGGTCGATCGGCTGGATCTCACGAACATGTCGGTCGAGGTGGCCGTTCGCGGCGCCTACTCGCGCGACGGCGTGCCGCTCAACGTGCAGGGCGTCGCCAACGTCAAGATCGACGGCGCAGCACCTGGCCTCGACCACGCGGTCGAGCGACTGCTCGGCAAGACCCGCGAGGACGTCGTCCGCATCGCGCGCGAGACCCTCGAGGGCAACCTGCGCGGCGTGCTCGCCAAGCTCACCCCCGAGCAGGTCAATCAGGACAAGGACCGCTTCGCACAGGAGCTCATCGAGGAGGCCGAGGCCGACCTCGGGCGCCTTGGCCTCCTGCTCGACACGCTCAAGATCCAGACCGTCGCCGACGAGGTCGGCTATCTCGACTCGATCGGGCGCAAGCAGACCGCCGAGCTCATCAGCCGCTCGCGCATCGCCGAGGCCGAGCGACAGTCTGAGGCGACCGTCAAGTCCGCCGAAAATCAGCGCCGGACGCGCATCGCGCAGGTCGACGCCGCCATCCAGGTCGCGCGGGCCGAGGCCGACAAACGCATCGTCAAGGCGACGACCTCCCGCCCCGCCGAGGTCGCGCGCGTCCGCGCCGGCATCGAGGCCCAGATCGCTCGCGCCGAGGCTGAGCTCCGCGTGCAGACCGCGCGCATCGAGCAGGTGCGGCTGCAGCTCGAGGCCGACGTGGTCGAGCCCGCGCGGGCCTACCGGACCCAGAAGGAGGCGAACGCGGCCGCCGAGGTGGCCGTCATCCGCGAGTCCGGCATCGCCACCGCCCGCGGCCTCTCGCAGCTCGCCGAGCGCTGGCGGGAGGCTGGGGACGCCGCGCGCGAGATCTTCCTCCTCGAGAAGCTGCGCAGCCTCGTCGGAATCATGGTCGGCACCGTGCGACACGCCCAGGTGGACCAGCTCACGATGGTCGGCAGCGGCGGCGACGCGACGCTGGCTGGCTCGGTCGCGAGCGTCGTCGAGCAGCTTCGCGCGGGCGGGGTGGATGTCCCCGCGGCGCTCGCCCGTCTTGCTGGAGCCGTTGGCGCGGCTGCGGCGCCACGCCCCGAGATCCCGACCCCGAGATCGGAGGCCTCGGCACCACGGGCCGAGCCATCGGCGCCGCCCGTGGATGGCCCAGCCGGGAAGGCCCCGGCGCCCCGCGCCAGGCGCTGAACGGGCCCCCGTCCAGCTGACGGGCAGACGGTCGCGGGGATACGCTCAGTGCCCCGCCCAGCGGGCCTGGTCACGCCCGTCGGCCTTGGCCCTGTAGAGGGCCGTGTCGGCCGCCCGCAGGACGTCCTCGATACGGGTGGACTTGCGCAGCGTGACTCCGCCGACCGAGACGCGGACGGACACCGTGAGCCCGTTGCGGCACTGCACCGGCTCCTGCCGCAACGCGTGGCGCAGTCGATCCGCCGCCTGCATGCCCGCGGCGTCGTCGCAACCCTTGAGGACAATGGCGAATTCCTCGCCACCCATGCGCGCGACGACATCGTCGCCTCCGACGACCCAGCGCAGTCGCGAGGCGAGCTCCACGAGGACGTCGTCCCCGACGAGGTGACCGTGGGAGTCATTGATTTGCTTGAAGTGGTCGACATCGACCATGAGCACGGAGACGGCGCGCGCCCCCGGTTTGTCGAGGGTCGCCAGCATCGTGGTCAGGATCTCGGCGAACGCGCGTCGGTTGAGGGCCCCGGTCAACGGGTCCGTGCGGGCGAGCCGCTTCAGCTCCTCGTTGCGGGTCTCAAGCTGCCGCGCGAGCTCGTCTTTCTCCTGAACCAGCTCCTCGAGGCGACGCGTCAGCTTCTCATAGCTCGAGCTGAGGCGCAGCAGGGCCTCGCTCGCCCCGGCCATGAGCGTGTCGAAGCTCGGCTGGTTGCTGATCCGGATCTCGAGGTCCCGGCTCTGGACGACCATCTCGTCGGCGACGTCCTTCAAGAGCGAGTCGAGTCGCAGCTGATGGACTTCGCCGAGTTCGAGCAGTCGAGCGGCCGCCTGCGTCAGCGTGTCGCCCGCGGCGAAGGTCTGCGGGATATCCGCGAGCAGGTCAGCCGCACGGGCGATCTGCGCGAGGCGCACGGTTCGCGGGAGCGCGTCCTTGGGCGGGTCGATGTGGTGGAAGGCGACCGCGTCGACGATTTCGCGCGGCAGACCCCACTCGAGCCCCAGGGACACGAAGACCTCGACGTGGTTCCGCCCGACGAGGTCGGTCTCGCGGCGCAGGCGGTCGGGTCCGGGCAGCGTCCGCAGGCGCTGCATGACGTCGCCATGCCCCAGCATGGCGAGCACGAGCACGCCGATGTCCTGAACGAGTCCGACGGTGAAGGCCTCCGACGGGTCCTCCCAGCCGGTCCTGCGAGCGAGCACGAGGGCTGCACAGGCCCGTCGGAGCGAGTCCTCCCAGAACTGGGTCGCGTCGAAGTCGCCGAGGTCGACGCGACGGTAGAGCGCCATCACCGCGTGCGCGACCGCGATGTTGCGGATGACGCGCGCGCCGAGAAGCACGGTCGCCTGCCCGACGCTGCGGACCTCACGACCTGGCGAGAACGCGGCGCTGTTGGCGAGGCGGAGCAGATGCACCGTCTGGCTCGGCTCGCGCTCGATGACGCGGGCCACGTCGCCGAGCGACCGCGACGGGTCGTTGGCAGCGCGGATGACCTGCGCCACCCCTGCTGGTGGGGTCGGCAGGTCCTTCAGGTCGACTTTGCGGGACATGAGGTCTCTCACTTCCGAGGAACGTCGCAACGGCGCAATAGCAGCACGTCGGCCGATCGAGAATCGGACTTGAGGAAAAAACGCAACGCTGCGAAAGAATCGCGTATGCACCTGATCTGCAGGGCGATTTTATGTGCAGCGGTCCATTCAGGGGGCACAGGCGTCGCCCACCCCGTCCCCGTCGCTGTCGGCCTGGCCCGCGAGGGCTGCCGAGGGCGGGGTCACGGCCGTCCGGAGGTTCGCGAGGGCGGCCCCTCCCGGCGCCGTGATGCGGGCCCGCAGCGACCACCCGCCCCCGTTGTCCCGGACATGGAACATCAGACGGTTCCAGCCCGACTGCAGCGTCACCGGCACCGTGTCCTGGTCGCGTTGGACGGCGCGACAGGTCGACTGGGACAAGATGACCGCGCCGTTGAGCCAGACCCGCACGCCATCGTCGCTCCCGAGGCGGACCTCGGCGGCGCGCGCGGTGTCGGAGAAGACCCAGGTCGCGATGAGCGCCGAGCGCGGGGCCGCACGGCTCGGGAAGAGGGCCGCGAGGTCGAGCGTGTCGTCCACTGTGCGGTTCCATCGCCAGGGCCCGGCCGAGCTCCGCAGCCCCGCCTCGGGCGCGACGATCGGGAGGGCGGCTGCGACGTCGGCGGGGAGCTGGTCTTCGATGGGAAGGCAGGCCGTGCCGCCACTCTGGTTGAACGGGCCGAGGACAACCCATCGGCGTAGCCGGCCCTCGGCATCAAGGGGCCAGCTGAGCTGGGAGACGCTGTTCGGAACGGCCGGGCAGTTGTCGCTGGCGTTCGGGGCGCCGTCGCCGTCTCGGTCCCCGTCGCAGGCATCCGCGATGGCGTCCTCGTCGAGGTCGAAGCTCGCCGGGAAGGCGAGCGGCGCCTCGCACGCGTCGGAGCCGGTCTCGACCCGCAGGCGGTAGTCGCGTGCCGTCGCCCCGAAGAAGCCATCGACGCAAGCGACGTAGGTTCCGGTCAGCAGGAAGTTCGTGGTGACCTGCAGCTCCGGACGCAGCT